>JASHQP010000182.1 GCA_030039095.1 Streptosporangiaceae bacterium | reverse complement strand
TGGCGCTCCGGGTCGGCGCCGATGACGGATGGGATACGGCGAGAGCGGGCCCCGATGGCTAGTCGGGCTGGCTCCAGAATGCCTGCATACGAGCGATCGCCTCTTCTCTTGTCATCAGCGCAACCTCCGCGCTCGACAAGTGCAGGCGTGTGACCAGCAGATGCGCCAAGTCTGCCGGCAGTGCCTCCGCGGGGACCTCTGGTTCTCCGCGATTCGGCTTCACGCCGTCACGAACGCACACCCAGAAGGCTTCCTCGCTGACGTCTAGCTGGTCTCTGAGAATATGGCTCCACATGTTCGCACCGTAGGTGCTGCCATCCGGCGGATGGGAGATCCGCGTCCTCAGGATCCGGCCATCGTGCAGGTGGAGCTCGTAGGTGACGGCGTGGTGGCCGCTGGTCTTCCCAGGAGCGTTTCGCACCCGCTCCCAGCCGTCAACCTCGCAGAAAGCCTCGTGGTCGCTTCGGCTGGGAGCGGGCCACGTCACCGAGCGGCACCCGTGATCCACGCGAGCAACTGGTCGTCGTCGCTCAGGTTGACCAGTTGCACCAGCCCCCAGTGCGAGTTGTGATCAGGCGCGTGCTGCAAGCGCGGCCAGTCCTCCACATACTCGCGCAGTGCGTCTGCCATATCGGTCACCGCCGCCTCGTAGGTAGCACCGGCGCCAGCTACCGGCAGTCCAGGGATGAATGCCGACCAGCCGTCGGCTTCAGCGACAACCTTGGCACGGGAGGGGACAACGGACGCCAGGAAATGCCTTAGGCGCCCCGCGTCCAGCACGGCTGCAGTAGCGGAATCTCGGCGGACAGTGACTACCTGGCCCTGCTCAGCATGGTCGAGGACATCCTTCAGATGTTCCCTAGCCGCCGTGTAGCTCTCGTAGCGGACTGCAGACATGCTTGATGCTCCCTGGTGAGTGGTGCCTCTAATCAACACGACTTCGTTAAGTACGTCAAGTACGTCAAGTACTCGTCTTATTCCCGGCAACGCATGAGCACTTGCCCGTCGCTGATCTCGATCTCGACCGGGACCAGCCGGGTGGCGGTCGCCACCGGCTCGCCGGTGCCGGTGCTGCGCATGAATCGCGGGTGCGCGCCGCCGGACACCTGCACCCTGAGCCGGTGCCCGGCCCCGAATCGGTGCGCGGTCGCGCTCATCGGCACCGTCACGTCCCGCCAGGAGCCGTCGGCAGCGGCGGCACCGCCTGCGTCGTCGCCGGGGCCGGGCTCGCCGCCGAGCCGCATCAGGCCGTCGCACACGTTCCATGACGTGCCCCTCGGGTCCACGTCGCACAGCCGCGCGAACACGTCGAAGTGCGCGCCGCTGCCGCGCGCCCGCACCCGGAAGCTGACCGGCCCGATCACGTCGAGTGGCTCGCTCAGCGGCTCGCTGGTAAAGACCAGCACGTCGCGGCGGGCCTCCAGCGCGTCGTTGCGCTGCGAACCCGCATCCCGGGAGTCCATCCTCGGACCGCCGACCGACGGCGTGGGGTCCGCCGGGTCGTAGCGGAACGACGACACCGCCTGCGCAGCGGGCGGCTCGGCGGCGAGCGTCCCGCCGACCTGCAGGTGCCACGCCCGCTCGGGGAAACCCGGGGGCGGCCAGTCCGCCAGGTCCCGCCACGTTCCCGGCGCGCCGGTCTCGCCGACGTGCACGCGAACCGGCAGGCCGCCGGTGCCGGCGCCGTTGCCGCCGAGGTGCCGGTGCAGCCACCCGAGTGCCTCGCCGAACAGCACAGGAAGGTCCTTGTTGAACCCGGACGTGTGAGTCCACGGCCCGACGATCAGGCGCGTCTCCCGGCCGGCCTCGCGCAGCCGCCGGTACAGCGCGAGGGTCTGATCCAGGCACACGTCTGACCATCCCGTCAGCAGGCTCGCGGGCGGGACCCGTTCCGGCGACACGGCCGCGCGCCGCGGCGCCCAGTACGGATCGCCCGGTTCCGGGTGAGAGATCCAGTCCTCGAAGTAGCCGACCCGGCCGCCGAAGGCAGGCGGGTAGGCGCCGATCAGCGGCAGCGTGCGCACGACCCGCCGGTAACGCCGCAGCAGCCGGAGCATGGCCAGCGTGGCCCGGCCCACGCCGCGGTGCAGGGACAGCATGGCCGCGACGCCCGTCAGCGTGGCTTCCAGGGCGAACGCGCCGCCGGGGTACAGGAACCCGTAGAAGTCGTCCGAGCCGACCTGCACGACCATCGCGCGCAGTTCGGGCGGCGGGTCGGCGGCCAGCGCCCATTGCGTGAACCCGAGGTAACTCGGCCCGATGGTGGCGAGCGCGCCGCTGAACCACTCCTGCCGCCGCAGCCAGGCGATCGCCGCCTGGCCGTCGGCCGCCTCCGCGACGAACGGCTCGAACGTGCCCTGCGACCCGCCGGTCCCCCGGCAGCTCTGGATGACGACGTGGAACCCCTGCTCGCCGAGCAGCGCGCCGTACAGGTAGTCCCACGGAAAGCCGCGGCCATAGGGCGTCCGGATCAGCACGGTTGGATGCGTCCCCTCGGCGAGCGGGCGGTAGTGGTCGGTCAGCAGCGTGACGCCGTCGCCGGCCGGGACCGCGATCCCCCGCTCGACCGAGACCCCGCACACCGGCGCCGGAAGCTGCCGCCGCGCCATGCGCGCCAGGAGCCTCACGTGCCGGGGCAGCGGCTCCGCGCGGGCGGCCTGCGCCGCCGGCTGCTGACGTGTCACGTCCGGATGCATCGCATGTCACCTGGCTCTCTTCCGCCGTTCCTAGTTCGCGTACGTCGTTCGCAAAGTGAGGGTACCAGTTTGGGTACAGTGATCGCGAAGTCCGGGCCAGGATGCGGGAGACGCGATGCCATCCGATGGGTCAGCCAGCAGCATCTGGATGCGCCCCGAACGTGCCGCGGCGGGACGGCCCGCCCAGCACAGCCGGAACGAGATCACGGCCGCCGCCATCGGCATCGCCGACCGCGAGGGCCTGGACGCGGTGTCGATGCGCCGGGTGGCCGCAGAACTCGGCACCGGCGCGGCGTCCCTCTACCGCTACGTCGACACCCGGGAGGAACTGCTCGACCTGATGAGCGACGCGACCGCAGCAGAGTACGCGCTGCCGGGTGCCGGCGGTGACTGGCTCGCGGGGATGCTCGCCATCGCCGACCAGGCGCGCGCCATCATGCGCCGTCACCCCTGGCTGCCCGCGCTCGTCCTCACCCGGCCGGTCATCGGGCCCAACGGGCTCGCCGTGCTCGAGCACTGCCTCGCGCTGCTCGAGTGCCATCCGGCGGGCATCGCCACCAAGCTCGAGGCGTTCGCGATGCTCAACGGCATGGCGGCAACCTTCGTTTTGCACGAGCTGGCGGGCGGCGCGGCGCTCGCCGAGCGCAACGCCGCATACGTGCAGCACGCCCTTGTCTCGGGCGAGCACCCGGCGCTCGCCAGGCTGCTGTCACAGGCGGTGCCGCCGCAGGGCGAGACCGGGCAGCCGGTCGACCCGGCGGGCAGATTCCGCGACGTCCTCGGCCGCGTCCTGACCGCGCTGCTCAGCCCTGCCGGGTAGCGGCGGCCTGCGCGGTGAGGCGCAGCGCCCGGTACAGCAGGCGCGGGTCGCCCAGCCGGCGGCGCAGTTCGCGTTCCAGGCCGGCAATGGGATACAGGTTCTGCGGCGCACGCGCGTCCTTGTACTCGGCCGACGCGAACCTGCCGAGGCACACCTGGCTCACGGCGGCCAGCCCGGTCACTTCGGCGGCCCGCAGGTCGGCGGAGCACTCGATGCGGACGATGCCCGCCCATGGCGCGACGGCCGGCCCGGTGGCCCCCGGCAGGCGCAGGTACCAGGTGTGCCGGTCCCAGTGCGCGCCGACGAGGAACACCGGGGTGCGCTGGCCGGGCTCGAGCGTGCCGACGAGCGCGTTCAGGTCGGGCGGGAGGTAGGTGGTGCGGTGGGACTTGATGTAGCCGAGGGCACGCGGCAGGTGCCGCCGGTCATGCAGCGGCCCGTCGATCACCAGCAGGTCCGCGCCGTCCGGCACGCCGTGACCGGCGATGGCGGCCCGGGCCGCGACCGCTGTCCGCTTCTCGACGTCACCGAGGCGGCGCTGCAGCGCCGCGGACAGCGTCACCGACAGCGGCTGGTCCTTCCTGTCCGCAGTGTGGCAGGCCGAGTACTCCCCCGCCCAGGTCACGATGCCGTCCGCCTTCGGGGCCACGGTGAACAGCCCGCGCCTGATCTCGTGCTGCACCAGATGGGCCCGCTCGCCGCAGCAGCACACCACGCCGGCGGCGTACGAGGCACACAGGCCCATGCTTGCCTCACCGCCCGGCACGCCGCGCAGGCTCCCGCCGGAGATCCAGACCCGCGCCTCGATGCGCCGGACGCCGTCCACGAAAAGCAGCGCGGCCGGAACGGGCACGCGGGGATCCGGATCGATCGCGCGCCACTGGCCAGCGGGCAGCTCCACGTTCACGTCCACCGGGGCGGTCGACTCGGCGAGGAAGTCGTCGATCTCGGTGCTCGTGCCGTATGACGGATCCCACGCGTCGACGCTGAAGCGCATCCCGGGCCCGGCGCCGTTGCCGCCGGCGCGCGGGCCGAGCGGCGGCGCGGGAGTGTCGCCGCGCAGCCCGCTGATCACGCGGTCTCCCCCAGGCCCGCGGTGTCCGCGCCCGGGTCCGCCAGGCTCTCGCGGACGACGGCCGAGGTCCGCGCGTTCCGGGAGACCAGGAAGCGGACCGGGACCCGCTCGGCGAGCGCGGCGACGTGTGTGATCACCCCGACCATCCGCTGGCCCTGCGCCAGGGTCTCCAGCGTGGTGGCCACCACCTCGAGCGTCTCCGCGTCCAGGGTGCCGAACCCCTCGTCGAGGAAGATCGAGTCCAGCCGGGCGGCGCCCGCCGCGGCGAGCGTGGACATCTGCGAGGACAGGGCCAGCGCGAGCGCCAGGGAGGCCTGGAAGGTCTCCCCGCCGGACAGGGTGCGCACCGAGCGGCGCGAGTCGGCGTCGGCGTGGTCGATGACGTAGAACTCGCCAGCCTCGTGCGTCAGGTCGAACTGGTCGTTCGTGAGGCCGGCGAGGTTCACCGAGGCCTCGGCGACCAGCGTGTCCAGCAGGGCCGTGACCAGCCACTGCGGGAACTGGTTCGCGCGCAGCAGGTCACCGAGCAGCCTGGCCACCTGCCGCTCTTCCTGAGCGGCGTCCCGCCGGGCTGCCAGGTCCGCTGCCTGGGCGCGGCGTTCGGCGATCCGCCTGGTCTCCGCGCGCGCCCGCTCGAGGGCCCGCGCGACAGCCGTCGCCGCTCCCGGCCCGATCGCCTCGGGTGCCAGCTCGACCCCGCTGGCCGCCAGGTCAGCGCCGAGCCGGCCGGTCAGCTC
>JASHQP010000181.1 GCA_030039095.1 Streptosporangiaceae bacterium | reverse complement strand
AGCCGGGGCAGGCCCTCGGCATCCAGGATCTGCCAGGTGGTCTGCGGCGAAACCGGCAGGCCTTCGGCCGTCAGCGCGGCGGCGATCTCGGTCACCGAGTGCCCGGCCGCCCGCAGCGCCAGCACCCGGGCCCGCAGCGGGCCGGTGGTCTTGCGCGGCCCCCTGGGGCCTGGCCGGGGATCAGTGAATAGGGTCATCTTCCCGCCGCGCAGCAGCGTGGCCATCTGGTGCACGCTGGCGGTGGAGTAGCCGAACCGGTCGGCGACCTCGGCCGCGGGCATGCCGTCGACGAAATAGGCGCGCAGCGCCTCATACCGGCGCTGGGAGGACCCGGCCGGGCGGAGGAAGTAACCCGCGCCCTCTCTCACCTCAACTGATCCTGGGAGCCTGGAGCCTGATACGACAGAGCCATAATCACGCACGCCTGCGGCCGGCGCACAGTAGCTCTCGAGCGGTACCTATGTAACCTGCGGTAACGCCTGGCCAGTAGCACCAGATACCCCAGCTGGCATCGCGAAACCGTTCTGTCAGCAGCCCGATGGCTAGTTCCGGACAATCAGTTGAGAGCAGGCGCAGCCAGCTACCCTGCATTCCCTCTACCGGCGGAAACTGCCGAACGTCCGCTCAGCCCGCCGCACCAGACGGCCCCAGACCGCTTCCCGGGAATCGAGGTTAGAGAGTCAGCACCAACTCAGCACGCTATCGGGAACTGACGGGAACCAACCAGGAATAGCGGGCAAATAGTCAACCGCCGGATGCCGCAGATCGCCAAGGCGAGCGACACCAGCGTCGACGGCACGCCGCGCACGGTGGCCGCGCTCGCCCGGTCACGGAGGGAAGCGACTCCCGGTGAGGGAATCGCGGGCAGCGAGTGCTGCAGGCCCGCGAGCGCGAGCACGCCGAGCAGCGCCACGAACACGAACGTGGCCCGCCACTGCGCCGCCTGACTGATCAGCGGGCCGAACGGGACGCCGAACGCGGTCGCTAGTGTCAGGCTGCCCAGCACTGTGGCCAGCACGCGCCTCCATTCCGCCGGCCGCGCCTGCGAACTCGCCGCCGCCATCGCCGAGGACGTGTAGAGTCCGACGCCGAGCGCAGCGAGCACCCTGGCGGCAACCATGGCCCCGTGTCCGGCGCCACCGCGGCCAGCACGTTCGCTACGGCGAACACGGCGAGGGCCGTGACCATCGCCTTCTTACGGCTCATGCCACCGGTTGCCACCGCCAGCACCGGAGCGCTCACCGCGTAGGCTCCGGAGAAGACCGTGACGAGGAGCCCGGCCACCTCCAGTGAGACGCCGAGGCTGGCACCGACTTTCGGCAGCACGCCGCTGATGACGAATGCGTCCGTGCCGAGAGCGAACGTCCCCAGCGCCATCAGCAGGACCGGCCTGCGCGCCGGGCAAACTGGGAAGGACCGCCGCAACCGACGGAACGCGCATCACTTGGCTCCTTCGCTGTTTCCGCTTGTCTGGTCTCCACCGTGGCCCGCGGCCGACCTGCCGATCAACGACAAACAACGCGGCCATTCATGCGCCAGAAGCATCGACGCAGCCCGGCGGCGCTGCACCACGGGTGGACGGCACCGCGATCTCCTCGTCCGAGGGCGAGGAGCGCGTGTGTACCAGGCCAGCGGCTCGGTCATCGCGCCGCGCTCGATCACCGGGCGCTGCCGACTGTCGTCAGCCATTACGTGGTAGCTGCCGAGCGCGCCGCGTCCGCCGACCGGTTGCGCGGCCGTGTGGCCTGCCCGGCGATATGCGTCATAGCTCCATTAGCGGCACCCACTGGCAGCTTCATCTATCCCAGGTAGGGTGAAATGCAGCGGGGTGAGAGCGGGGATGCCGGTGAGCCGGGGTAAGGCGCTGTACGGGCGTGACGCAGAAACTGGCGCGATTACCGCAATGCTGGACGCCGCCCGGGCCGACCGCGGTGGCGGCGCAGTGATCCGCGGCGAGGCTACTCCGGGCTGAGGCCGCTGACCTGGATCCGCTTCTGATCGAGCGCGTGCTCGGCGACTCGGCCGGAAATCCTCTGGCCATCATTGAGCTGGCCCGTGCCGCCCAGGCCGTGGGCGCTTTCGGCTCGGACAATAGTCCCGCGCCACTGCGGGCTGGGAAACGGGTGCAGCAGGTCTATGGACGCCAGATTGGCTCCGTGCCCGACGCGACGCGCATGCTGCTGCTCATCGCTGCCGCGGCAGATACCGACGAGCTTGGTCTTGTGCTGACAGCGGCTCATGTGCTTGATCTCGACGCCTCGGCGCTGGGCCCGGCCGAGCAGGCCGGCCTGGTGACCGTCACCGACCGCGTGCTCGCCTTCCGCCACCCGCTGGCGCACCCGTCGTTACGGTGCCGATGCCGCAGACGGAAGGACTTAAACACATGACCCGGATCCTGGTCACCAGCGCCAGCGGCATCAACGGTGACGGCTACGGCGCGGTGCTAAGTTTCACCGCCGATGGCACGTTCACCGGGCCGTTCAGCGACGACCGCCGGATCACCGATCCGCGCGGCCTGATCCTCGACCGGTCCGGCGACCTCGTCTATCTCAACAGCGGTGACGACCGGGTACTGGCACTCGACCGGAACGGAAGGGTCGCGCTGGACTCGGGGCGTATCGGCGGGCTCGATCCAGGCGGCGGGGTGTTCGGGCCGGACGGCCGCTACTACATCGGGCTGCGCCGCCGCAGGACGATCCTCGCCCTGCCGGCCCTACTCGACCACGAAGGTGAACCGGTCCTGCCGGACGCGATTGTTCCATTCCCTCGGGGGTTCGGCTTCGGCGCCGACGGTCAGTTGTACCTAGCCTCGGGTATCGGGCCCTCCGGCGAGGGCGACAACACCATCGTCGTCTTCGACCGGCAGCGAACGCTGCGCACCCGCCGGCTCGTCGATGACCCCGAACTGAGTCCTCTCGACCTGACCGTCGCGCCCACCGGCAACATCCTCGTCAGCAGCGAATGGCCCTACGGCTCCCCCGACGCAACCGTGAGCATCCGGGAATACGACCCCTCTACCGGGCAGATCCTGCGCCTGTTCATGCCCGAACCCTCCGTACGGTTCGCCCGGCCGCGCGGACTGCGGCTCGGATCCGACGGCCGGCTCTACTGCGTCGGCAAAGACCATGTCATTGCCTTCGAGTTCTCCAGCGGCAGATCCCTCGGTGTGGTCGCACCACTGGCAAGGCTCAACGGCCAGGCCCTCGTCCTATTGTCCTAGAAAGGGACTGCTCCGCTGTGCGGTGCTGCCGTGGGGCACGAAAACTGGGTCCCCTCCCGTGGCTGGGTGGGTTGGAGGCCGGTGGTGGCTGGGGTTTTGGCCGGGTTCGGCAGCGGCTGGCGGGCTGGGGGTGCACAGTCGTGGTAACGTGCCGCCCGTCGTCGCTGCTTGTGCTTGGACCGTTTGAGGCCGTGTCCTGGATTGGCGCCGGAGCCCCTTGCCGGGTATCCCCCGTTGCTGCTGCGTGCGCGTGTGTCAGTCTCCTGTACTGACCGGGGCTCTGGCGGGCGGCGCGCCTGTTCCCATCCGGTGGGGGTGCCGCTGCAGGAGGTGGCCGCGCATGACCGCTGCACGGTACGGGCCCACAGCTCTTCATGTCCGCCGTACCAGCAGATCAGGTTGAGCGTTGTGAGTGCGTCAATGAGCACACGATCGTCGGCGGCCTGACGGTGTGCGTAGTTCTCCACAGCCGAGACGAGCAGGCGGTGGGCAGTGTCGACGTCGCCGTCGCTGTTGAGAAGGGCCGAGGCGGCGGCTGCGGCGGCAGCCAAGCCCGTGCGGAAGTCGGGATCGGCGACGCGCGCTGCCGCCAGCATCTCAGCGACGGCGGACAGGTTGCCGGTTACCTCAGAGCCCAGCCACGCTGCCTGCGCGATTCGTCGCGTGCGGTCGGCGTTCGTCTCGCTCAGCGAGGCGGCGCGAACCAGCGACTCGACCGCAGTAAGAGCGTCACCTCGGCCGAGGGTAGTCCGTGCAGCACGTTCGAGCAGGTCGGCCACCTCGTCATCAGCGGAGGTCGCCGCTTCGGCCAGGTGCCACGCCGCTCGCTCCAGACCATCCGGGCGTCGCAGATAAGCTTCCCCGAGCGCGCGATGCGCGTCGCGTGCCTCGGCTCGGGTCGCCCGTTGCACGACAACCCGGGCAGTCAGCGGGTGGCGGAAGCAGCCGTCGCCGCAGTTGGGAGCTGATCATGGTGCTGCGATCCCCGGAGCTGTCGATCGGATTCCGGCATGTCGGCCACAGCGATCAGGGTGGCCGCGCGGACGGGATGCAACTCCAGTACTGGCGCGGGCACGTCTTCATCGGGCACGTCTTCAGCGGCGGCTTCTCCATCATCGATGTCCGCGATCCGGCGAGTCCGCAGACGGTCCACTTCGAGGCGGCTCCCGAGAACACCTGGAACATCCATCTTCAGGCCGCCGATGACCTGCTGCTCGTCATCCACGCCAGGGACCTATGGAAGACGCTCGCTGTCGAGACGAACTACTACAGCGGCTCGGTCGGAACACGACTGAAGGACCAGCAGCAGAACTGGAGCGCCGGAGTCGCAGTCTACGACGTCTCCAGCCCGGAGACGCCAAAGAAGATCTCGTTCCTTCCCGTTGACGGGATCGGAGTGCACCGGCTCTGGTATCCCGGCGGCCGGTATGCCTACGCGTCCGTCTTGGCAGACGGGTTCAGCGATTACATCTTCCGCGTGATCGACCTGCAAGCCCCGGCGAAGCCAGAGTTCATCGGCGAGTACTGGCTCCCGGGCATGAACTTCGCCGCAGGCGAGAAACCCTCATGGGACGCAGATAAATGGCGCTACGCCCTGCACCACGCGATCATCGATGGCGACACCGCGTACTCCTCGTGGCGGGACGGCGGGCTCGCACTGCTCGACATCACCGACCGGACCGCCCCGAAGCAGATCGTCTACCGGAACTGGTCACCTCCGTTCGGCGGCGGAACGCATACCTCCCTCCCGTTGCCGAACCGCGACCTCCTGATCGTCGCCGACGAGGCCACGGCAGACGAACTGTCCGACGGGCTCAAGCACGTGTGGGTGTTCGACATCCGCGAGCGCACTAACCCGATCAGCATCGCCACGTTCCCCACACCGCGCGAGGACGCCTACGCGACCAAGGGCCGGCACTTCGGCCCACACAACCTGCACGAAAACAGGCCCGGCAGCTTCACGTCGGAGAACATCATCTTCGCCACCTACCAGAACGCCGGCCTGCGCGTCTTCGACATCACCAACCAATTTGAACCCCGGCAGATCGGGGCCTTCGTCCCGGCCCCACCGGAACGGGTCATCGACCCGCGGCCCGGCGGCAAAGCCGTCATCCAGACTGCCGACGTCTACGTCCGCGGCGACGGACTCTGCTTCACCACCGACTACAACGGCGGACTCGACGTCGCCGAGTACACCGGCATTTAACAGGCACTGCGCCGAACCAGCAGTCGCCGACACGCTCTTAACGAACCGAGGAACAGCGTTCCCATCATCCGACTGTAGGTAAGGGCAACATGAGTTCGAACAGTCTTCACCGAGGTGTCGACCACGTCGCAGTGCACTGCTACGACCGAGATGCGACCGTCCGCTTCTCAAACGGGGCTACGGCTGGGGCCGCACACGCCTCGACGGCACCGAAGGGGCCCGCCCACAACCTGGTCAAGATCAGCGCCCTGGCCGCCTGACCGTTAGGTAAAACGGCTGCTCATAGCACGATGGCCAGCGGCTGCTCGATTAGCTCCCGGACGCTGGTGAGGAAGCCCGCGGCGGTGGCGCCGTCGACGGCCCTGTGGTCGATGGACAGCGTCAGGCTCATGGTCGTCCCGATGGTGATCTGGTCATCGCGCACGACCGGCTGCCGGACAGCCTCGCCGACGGCGAGGATGGCTGCCTGCGGGGGGTTGATGACCGCTGTGAACTGCCGGATGCCGTACATGCCGAGGTTGCTGATGGTGAAGGTGCCTCCGGCGAGCTCGTCCGGGGTGAGCTTGCGGTCCCGCGCCCTGGTGGTCAGGTTGCGGGCCTCGCGGGAGATCTCGGTGAGGGTCTTGCGGTCGGCGTCGCGGATGACCGGAACGATGAGCCCGTCGTCGATGGCGACCGCGACGCCGATGCTGATTCGGCGATGCCGGAGGATGCGGGTCTCGTCCCAGGATGCGTTGATGTCCGGGTGGGCGGCCAGCGCCGTGGCGCAGGCCCGGACGAGCAGGTCGGTGACGGTGATCTTGACGTCTGCCGCTGGCCGCGCGTTGCACT
>JASHQP010000013.1 GCA_030039095.1 Streptosporangiaceae bacterium | reverse complement strand
TCGCGCCGACGTACCCCGCCACCGGCACGTCACCGTCTCGCGGCGTCACCGGCAGCCGCAGATCGTCGCGCGCCCTGGCCAGGCCTGCGTCGGAGAGGACCCCGGACGCCTGCAGCTCGTCCAGGTCGGCGGGGACCCCCATGAACTGGCGTTTCGGCAGCCGGTGCAGGCGGCCCCGGCTCCAGATTCCGGCGGCGGTGGTGCCAGGATCCTCCCGCCGTCCGGCGAGGCCAACCGCATCGATCAGGTCGGTGCCCTCGGGCCGCCGGGCGAGCAGGGCCTCGGCGCCCTCGTCGACGGCGACGCCGCCGACCTCGGACACGGCCAGCTTTCCGCCGAGCCGCGGCGAGCCCTCCAGCACCGTCACCGTCACCCCGCGGTCACGCAGGAAGAACGCGGCGGCGAGCCCGGAGATCCCGCCGCCGACGATCACGACGGCCGGCGGCCGGGATGGTGAGCTCATCCGCCTAATGTGCCAAAAGCCGAGCCTGGCGGTCGCGGCCGGGGTCCAGGGAACGATCGTCTTGGTCAGTGATGTCGCGGCCGGGAGCGTCCCGTTCACTCAGGCTTTTCGCGTCGGTGACGCGGAACTTGCTGCCCCGGCGCTTGACGATGACCCGGGGCTGCGAGGCATCGGAAGAGACCATGGTGTCCTCCTGCGTACGGAGTGAGAGCGCACCGAGGCCGGGCAATGATGACCTTCGGCCGGTGCGAGGGCAGGAGCGAGCGCAATCCCCGCTCCCGGCGGCACACTAGGGCCGCCAGTCACTCCCGGAAAGGGACGGATATCCCTCGGGGGACGGGAAACCCTTGGGGGCTCCGGCCGGGGGCGTGGCACCCGGCAGCAGGCCGAAGGCATCGGCGACCGCCAGCGCTCCGGACCTGTTGCGGACGCCGAGCTTGCGGAACAGGCGGGTCTGCACGTTCTCGACGGTCTTCGGTGCGATCCCGAGCACCCGTGCGGTCTGCCGGATCGAGTGCCCGCGGGACAGAGAACGCAAGATGTCGCTCTCCCGCGCGGTCAGCTCGGGCAGTTCGAGCCTGCCCGGGGCGCGCTCGTCCCACCGGGCGCGCACGGCTCCGATCAGCGGCCGCATCGGCATCGAGTCGACGACCAGGTATCCCTGGCCCACCATGCGCAGCACGGAAAGGAAGTGGTCCTCGATCCGGTCGGCAGACACGAGCGAGCTGGCGCCGCAGGCCAGCGCCTCGGCGAGCTCCGGCGGGTCGAGCGGCTTGCTGTGCACCAGGATCGCGGGAACCCCGAGCTCGGCGACCATGTCCCAGTCCTGCGGCACGGGGTCGACGAGCACGGCCACGATCGGGCCGCGATGCCAGCGCGCCCAGTGCGTGTCCGATACCGGGCCCGGCTCCTTCACGAGCACGAACGGCAGCGGGCTCGACACCAGCGCCCCGACGACCTGATCGAGGGCGGAGCAGTACTGACCCGAGACCACGGCGAGCACGACGCCATCGCCTTCGGCGGGCGGACGGCGCCTCGGCGCGGGCGGGCGCTTCGCTGCCTCGGGGGTGGCCTGCGGCTCGAGCATGCCCAGCGAGGCCGCCTTGGCTACGGCGTGCACGCTGCTGCTCACGTCGAGCTTGGCGTAGACGCGGCGCTTGAGGTTCTCCACCGTGAGAGGGCTGATGCCGAGCAGGCTCGCGATCTCGGCCACGCTGTGCCCCGACCCGGTGAGCACGACGAGCTCGAGTTCGCGGTCGGTCAGGCCGCCCGGGCTGTCCTTGGCGTGCCGTCCCCGGCTCCGCCGCAGCAGCGCGAGCACGGCGGACAGGCCCTTCGACTCGGGCACGAGCGACGTGACGCCCGCCCGGCACGCGGCCGCGAGATCCTGCTCGGAGGCGTCCCGGTAGGTCACGATCACGTTGAGCTCGGGATAGCGCTTGATGAGCGCCTCCACCCGCACGGAGATCTCGCGCAGCCGCGCGCCCGCGTCCATGATCACGACGTCGGGATGGCGCAGCTCGCACAGCTCAAAGATCGCATCGGGCTCCGCGACCTTGCCGACCACCGTGATGTCCGGCCGGACGGCCAGGCATGCAGACAGAGTGTCTCGGAGTAGCCGGCGCGACGACTGCACGGCTACCTGGACGCTGACTCGAGCTGAGGGCACGGTCGTTCGCCTTGGCTTCCGGTATCTCCACACCTAGCGGATAAGCGAGGAATCGCAGTCTACGCCGGACGGGCCTTTAACCGCCGGTCAGTTGACATTTTTATCGTTTTCTGCGTGTTGTCTGGTTCTGAATTCATTACGGGATCTGCGTCAGGCGGACCCGGCGACCCGGCGCGGTGGGCCCTGACCTGCGCTTCGCCATTAACAGACAACGCCCCGCGTTTACATGCTGACGTAGCGTTTCTGCGGCGGTTACCGCGCGCTACTTTCCGCTGACCGTCTTTTGGCGGTGACGCTATCCGCTCGAACGCTATTCGGTGCAGGTCGCGCGCAGCACGCGCAACGGCTCCGGCCGTACATACCCGTTATCTGACCGTAGCGTCGCGCGCGGAACCGGCGGCGAACCGGACGCGTCCGAGCGGCATGGACACCACCCCTCCGGTCCGCTCCCGCGGGCCGCTGCGCACCACCGCGCTCTGGAGCGCGGCGCTGATGTCCGGCGCCGCGCTGCTGCTCGCGGGCTGCTCCGCCAGCTCGCCGAGTTCTTCGTCCCCGAGCAGCGGCACCCCGGCCCATGGCTCCGCGGAAGCGCACGCCCCCGCGATGCCGTCGGCCGGAGCCAGCCAGGCGACCCAGGCCACCCAGGCCTCGCGGCTCGCGCTGGCCGAGCAGAACATCATCTACACCGCGAGCCTCACCGTCCAGGCGAGGAACGTGACGGCCGCCGCCGCCCGGGCCACGAGCATCGTCACCGCGGAGGGCGGATACGTCTCCAGCGAGCAGGAGTCACTCAGCCGGCCCGGCAGCGCCCGGCCCACGGTCAGCCTCCAGCTGAAGATCCCGGTCGGGGTGTACCAGGCCACGCTCGGCAGGCTGGCCTCCGTGCTCGGCAAGCAGACGGCGCTCGCCGAGCACGCCCAGGACGTAACCCAGCAGGTCGCCGACGTGACCAGCCTGGTCGGCTCGGCGCAGGACGCGATCACCCAGCTGCAGGCGCTGCTGAAGCGGGCCGGCTCGGTCAGCGCGCTGCTCACCGTGCAGGACCAGATCAACAGCCAGGAGTCCTCGCTCGAGGCGCTGCAGGCGCAGCAGCGAGCGCTTGCCAGGGAAACCAGCTACGCAACGGTGTCCGTGACGCTCGTGAGCCCGCGGCGGCATGGCGTGGCGGCCCGCAGGAAGGGGCACGGGTTCGTCGCGGGATTCGCCGCCGGCTGGCACGGCCTGCGCCTGGTCGTCTCCGCGCTGCTCACCGCGCTGGGCGCGGTCCTTCCGTTTGCGGTGATCGCGGCGGTGCTGGCGGCCGCCGGCCTTGCGGGGCGGCGGCGCTTGATGCGGCTGCTGCGGAGGCGTTCCCGGCCGACGCCCGCCGGGTAGGCCAGGCTAGCTCGGCTGCCGGACGGATGCCGTGTGCACCAGCTCGGCAAGCCGGGCGAGCACGGCGGGATCGGTTTCGGGCAGCACGCCATGGCCGAGGTTGAACACGTGGCCCTCGGCCGTGCGCCCCGCGTTCAGGACACCGATCGCGCGCCGCTCGATGACGTCCCAGGGCGCCAGCAGGATCGCCGGGTCGAGATTGCCCTGCAGCGCCTTGCCCGGGTCGACCCGGCGGACCGCCTCGTCGAGCGGCACCCGCCAGTCCACCCCGACCACGTCCGCGCCCGCCTCCCCCATCATGCCGAGCAACTCGCCGGTGTTCACGCCGAAGTGCAGCCGGGGCACGCCGGCCCCGGCCAGCGCGGCGAAGATCCGGCTGCTGTGCGGGAGCACCGACTGGCGGTAGTCCTCCGGGCTTACCGACCCTGCCCAGGAGTCGAACAGCTGCACCGCCGCTGCCCCGGCTCCGACCTGCACCTGCAGGAAGGTGACCGTGATATCCGCCAGCTTGCGCATCAGGGCGTTCCAGAGCACCGGGTCGCCGTACATCAGCGACTTCGTCTTGTCGAAGCTCTTGGACGGGCCCCCGTCGATCAGGTAGGAGGCGAGCGTGAACGGGCCGCCCGCGAAGCCGATCAGCGGCGTGCCGCCAAGCTCCGAGACCAGCGCCTTGACCGCCTCGGCCACGTAGTGCAAGCTGCCGGGCTCGAGCGGGCGCAGCCCGTCAACGTCGCGCTGGGTGCGGACCGGCTCCTCGACCACGGGGCCGACGCCGGCCTTGATGTCGATCTTGACACCGGCCGCGCGCAGCGGGACCACGATGTCGCTGAAGAGGATCGCCGCGTCCACCCCGTAGCGGCGGATCGGCTGCAGCGTGAGCTCCGTGATCAGGTCGGGCTTCGTGCACGCCTCGACCATCGGCGTCTTCCCCCTGGCCTGCCGGTACTCGGGCAGCGCCCGGCCCGCCTGCCGCATGAACCACACCGGCGTGTACGGAACCGGCTGCCTGCGGCAGGCTCTCAGGAAGACCGACTCTTCCGGCATCGGACTCACAGCAGTGATGATCTCACAGGCCCCGGCCAGGGCCGACGGCGGCATTTCCCGCGGAAAACGCCATCGGGACACGCCGCGCAAGATCCGTGGCACCGGCCGGAAGGCGTGCCAGCATCATGCTGAGCCCAGCGGCGAGGAGGTGGAGATGCCCGAGATGACCCGGTACTGCGCCGACTGTGGCTGGGAGCGGCTCTTCGAGCCGCATCACGCGATAGCCGGCGGTTGCCCGGACTCGCCCGATGGCCGTTGTCCCGAGTGGATGTGCACCGCCTGCAGAGCGGCGCTCCTGATCGACGTCGCCGTGGTTCCTGCTCCGCTGCCGCGCGCGGTCCCGTTCCTGCCGGGCAGGCGCGTGGCATGACAATCCGGCGCCCGTCTCGCATGCTCGGATCATGAGGCCAGCAGCCGGGCCCTTGGAGCGAGCCGAGATGGACGCCGCCGCCACGTTCCGCTCGGCCGTCAGCGATCTGTCGGCGGGGATGGACCGGCAGCGTGAGGCGCGGCCGGAGATCACCTTCGACGACCAGCCGCCTCCGCGCAAGCTGGCTCCGTACGCCGCCGCCATCGGCGCCACCGTGCACGAGCCCGCGGTCGCGCACGACGGCGACACCGAGATCGGCTGGGGCAGCTTCGTGCTGCTCTATGACCCGGCAGGCCAGGACGGATGGGGCGGCCCGTTCCGGATGATTGCCTACGTCCGCGCGGAGCTCGATCCCGAGATCGCCGCTGACCCGCTGATCGGGCAGGTGGGGTGGAGCTGGCTCACCGAGGCGCTCGAGGCCAGGTCGGCCGGATACCGCCAGGTCAGCGGCACGGTCACCCGCGTGGTGACCGAGGGGTTCGGGGCCAAGGCAGGCCAGCCAGTCGATACCGAGTTCGAGCTGCGCGCATCCTGGTCGCCGGCCACGGCGGGAACCGGCGCGCCGCGCGATCTCGACCGCCACATCGCCGCCTGGTGCGACGCGCTCTGCGCGGCGTGCGGCCTGCCGCCGCTCCCCCCCGGGGTGAGCGCGCTGCGGCCGCCGCGCCCCCGGCGGCGGCCATGACCGGCGCCGCGCAAGAACCAGGCCCTGACCCGGAAGGACCACGCACCAAGGCCGCAGAACCAGGTCCCGAGGCCACAGAACCAGGCGCCGGCGGGGAAGAACCCGTTTCCGGCGAGGACACCGGGCCCCGCATAGCGGCCGTGCCGCTGCTCGAGCCGCGCGACGGCATGCCGCCGCTGGTCGTGACCGCCGACGAGCTGGCCGACGCCACCCGGAGGCTCGCCGATGGACACGGGCCCGTTGCCGTCGACGCCGAGCGGGCCTCGGGTTTCCGCTACGGGCACCGGGCCTTCCTCGTCCAGCTCCGCCGTGGGGGCGCAGGCACCGTGCTCATCGACCCGATCGCCTGCCCCGACCTGTCCGGCATCAACAGCGCGCTGGCCGACGCGGAGGCCGTCATCCACGCCGCGTCCCAGGACCTGCCGTGCCTGTCCGACCTCGGCTACCGGCCGCGGCTGCTCTTCGATACCGAGCTGGCCGGGCGCCTGCTCGGCTATCCGAGGGTCGGGCTCGGCACCCTCGTCGAGTCCGTGCTGGGGCTGACCCTGGAGAAGAGCCACTCGGCGGCCGACTGGTCCACCCGGCCGCTGCCAGAGGAATGGCTGCGCTACGCCGCCCTGGACGTCGAGGTGCTCGTGGAGCTGCGCGACGCCCTGGCCGCCCAGCTCGACGAGCAGGGCAAGACCCAGTGGGCGCGCGAGGAGTTCGCCACCGAGCTCAGCGCCGAGCCGCCGCCGCCGCGCCCGGACCCGTGGCGCCGGACCTCCGGCATTCACCGGGTCCGCAACCGGCGCGGCCTCGCGGTCGTCCGCGAGCTCTGGCTGGAGCGCGACCGGATCGCGCGGCGGCGTGACCTGTCACCGACCCGGGTGCTGCCGGACGCCGCGATCATCGAGGCGTCCAGGTCGGTGCCGGGCGACGCCGCCGAGCTGATCGCCATCCCGGGCTTTGGCGGCCGCGGGGCCCGGCGGCATACGGCCGAATGGCTGCGGGCGGTTGGCCGCGCCAGAGCCCAGTCCGAGCGCGACCTTCCGGC
>JASHQP010000180.1 GCA_030039095.1 Streptosporangiaceae bacterium | reverse complement strand
CCCGCACCGCCGTGCACACTAGCTGGCTGGCGCCGTCGTGCAGGGTCAGGTCGGTCAGGGCGAGGATCCCACCACGCACGGAGGCCAGATCAGAGCGCACGGCAGAAACCTGGTCCCAGAGCCGTACAGTTCCGTCGAGCCCGGCACTGAGGAGCCGGTCCCGGCCACTGCGGTCATGGCTCGCGACCAACGCCGTGACCGGGCCTTGGTGCCCGGAGAGGACCACGTGCGGATCTTCCCTGTCCAGGTCGGCGCTGAGAAGTGACCAGGTAGCACTCCGACCGGGAGAAGCCTCACCCGGTTCCTGCCGCCTTTCCCAGTATCCAGTCAGGCGAGCGGTGCCGAGCTGGCGCAGGCCGACCCGGTCGGCCGGCGTGGCCCGGGCCGAGAGATGACCCGACATCAGCAGCCCTTGGATCTCACTGGGGAGACGCGTCACGGGCTCATCGCCCGCTAGTGCATCCCCGATCGCTGCGGGGACCGACAGCTGGTCCAGTACGTACGGCACCGACGCCAGCTCGGCCCAGCCGGCCCGGCCGGCCTGCGCGAGGTGACCGGACAGGTGCTGCACGAGGTAGGGGCTGAGCTCGAGCTGCCCGGCGGCCAGCTGGAGCAGCGCTCGCCCGATTCGCTGGTCGGCCTCCCCTATCGGCCGACCCGCCTCGGCCGCGGCGCGGAAGGTGCTGTGCGCGAGCCGGTAGACCGTCTCGCCACCCTCGAAGTCGATCATGATGTACGGGCTAGCCAGCTGCATGACCTCGTCGAGGTCGGCGGCCGTGACCGCGGGGCCGCCGACCTGCACGCCATTAGCAGCAGTGAGCCACACCTCGCCCGATCTCGGCATTCCGCGCCCCCGGGCGCAGGCAAGGGCCAGGAGCGCCGGAACGGCGGCGGCGTGATCCGCGCTGATCCGGCGCAGGGCCCGGGCAAAGAGCGCCGCGTGGTTGCCCCTCAGCAGCGCGGTGAACTCCTGCCGCCGCTCGTCATTCAGCAGACTGGGGCGGGCGGCGACCTCCTGCACGACGAGCCGGGCGAACAGGAAATCGCAGTGCCCTGACGCGCCCAGGGTCGCGATCCGTTCGGCGGCTATGCTGACCGCCGGGCCGAACGCGCGCGGGTCGAGGTGGGCGGCGACCTGCGGGTCCCGGGTGAGTTGCTGACGGACGTACAACGCGATCGCGTCCCGGTCGAGCGACAGCCGGCGCACGGTCACGTACGGGCGGCCCTGCCCCAGCAGTTCCAGCAGGTCCTCGGCTTGCGGGTCGGAAAGCTGTGAGGGCCGGGTGCCAACCATCACCCTGGCGCCGGGGATCACAGCAATCTCGGCCAGCAAGCCAGCGACCAGCTGCGGGTCGTCCGACTCGTCCAGCCCGTCGGCCACCAGGCGCAAGCCGGGCCCAGGCCGACCGCGCAAGGCGGCCAGCAGGCTCGCCCGGCTACTGCTGGGCGAAGTCTGGTCGATCTGGTTCTCGACCTGGAGAACGCCAGCCAGGCGGCGGATCAGCTCGGCCTGACTCATGCCCGTGAGCAGCAGCGAGGCGTCCAGATCGGGTGCCTCGTGATCGGCCTCCGCCGGATGCCCCGGACCGAGGACGAGGCTGCCGATCTGCGGGTGCGCGTGGAGCAGGACGTTGTTGATCAGCGCCGACTTACCGCAGCCAGGCGGGCCGGTGACGACGAGGATCGAGCCTGGGCCGTCGCGCAGCCAGCCGAGCAGGGCGGCGCGGTCGTCGTCGCGGCCTACGAATCCGCCACCAATCTCACCCAGATCAAGTGGCTGGTCACCGGATACAAAGGGGCGACGCTGCCGAACCGGGACCGCGTCAGCTGACTCGCGTACCGCCGAGTAGACCTCGAGGGAGGTAGTCAGCGGCGGCAGGGCGGGCCGCGCCACTCGCAGGGGCCGGAGCCCCGCCGAGGGGGGGACGAAGACCGCGCCGTTCGGCCCAAGTTCTTGCTCAATCCAGGCGCCCAGGCGGGGCAGCGGGATCTCCGTGTCGTTCGTGGTCAGCCGCTTCCCGGAGCCGTTGCCGTAGACGACCTGCAGCACGTGCTGGAACTGACCGAGGTAGCCACGCCCGCTGCCGGTGCCCGAGCCGATGAGCAGCAAGCCTTCCCGGCTCTCCTTGGCCAGCAGGTCCTGGTAGACGATCTCCACGAATCGGCCCGCCCCGCAGGCCTCGATGACCACGATCGCCCAGGTTCCCGCTCGCTTGCGGGTCACTGCCTGCGCGGCCAGATGCCGGGCAAACGCCTGCGCCGTGAACTCCTGGTCGGCCGTGTCGTCCGGCGCTCCCGGCACGTAAAGGGTACCGTCGGGGCCTGCGGATCGGCCGTGACCGATCCACAGCAGCATCGAATCGCCGTCGCCGCTGCTGCTGCTGCGCGCCCAGTCTCTCATCCGGGCGTCTGTGGCGGTGAGATCGCGGGCGCCGGGCGGCCAGGGGCGAAGCCGACCACCGAAGACCTCCAGCGCACCGGCGATGGCCTCCGTCTCGGCTTCCGCCCCAACCACCTCGCCATGGTGGCGATACCGCTCGAACGCGATGGGCACCACGTCGAAACCCGGCGCCTCACCCGGCGTCGTCATCGATCTCCCCGCCGACTAGGACGAGACTGCTCACCGGGTCGTCGCCCTGGGACGCGAGCACCCGGTAGAGACCAGGAGTCGGGAAGTCGATATCGAAGACGAGTTCGTGCTCATCCATTCGGAAACGGCGGTGGGTCTCCCGGAACGAAGATCCGGTGTCCTCGACGGTCACTTCGACCAGGTGAGGATCGTCGTCCACCCGCACGCGCACCGGGACGAGTGTGGCTGGCATCGCTGTGGCCGGCGCGGTGAGGCCGAGTTCGTGGCCGCCGAGGACAACGCCCAGGTCAATCTCGCGAACGATCTCCCCCACGATGTCGATGACCGACGGGGTGCGGGCCAGCGCCCCGTGCTGCTGAGCGATCGGTGTCCCGGTTACCCCTGACAATTGTGCTGCGTGCAGGTAGACGGTGCCGTCACCGAGGTAGTCGACCTTGAGCGGCCGCCCGATGGCATCGGCGCCCAGACTGCCGTCCCGGTATCGGGTGTAGGTATGGGTCTGGACGAGAATCTCGCCTGAGCTAATCTCGACTGACTGCGGCGTAGTCTGACTCGAGCCAAAGACCAGCCGATGCCCGGGCAGGATGTGCTGGGCCCGGCGCGCCCGGGCATCCATGGCGGCGCTCGCCAGGCCAAGGTCGCCACCGATGGCTGCGATGTCAGCGGGCTTCGGCTGGCACAGCTCGTCGTCGGCGAAGATGCAGGCGTAGCTCGGCAGCAGATCGTATAGCCCTGGCATGGTCCGCCCGGCGCCCCGTAGCGCTTCCCGGGAAAGGGTCCATGGCCCGCCCGTGCCATCAGCAAGCAGCTCCATCGCCCGCACCGATCCGTGGAACGGCGTGCCCAGCGTGACGATCGCGCGAACGTCCTCGAGGCCGCCTGCAATCGTCGACAGCCCCTGGGCCACCAGGCCGCCCATGGAATGCCCAACCAGGACGATCGAGGCGAGCCGCTCCTCCGGATGCCGACGTGCGGCCTCAATCTGGGCCGGATGCCTGCGCCATCGCGGCAGTGCATCGTGCAAGGCGGCGGACAGCCTAGCCGCGTTTACGTCGACCCCCAGCCGCCAGTCGTAGGGGAATTCAAGGACAGCCGCATCGTCTACTGACGCCCGCCGCAGCTCACGGAGCAAGTCACCATAAGGCTCGAATCCACCCAGAACCGGCACCCAGAAGGGCAATCCCATAAGACCGACCGGCTGCACTCTCACGGACCGGCCGTCTCGCTCTTCATCACTTACCGCGAGAGACTTCAGCGCACTACGCCGCCGCCACGGCAACCCGCCCATGGCCCGCCGCAGGTCCCAGATCGCTTCTCCAGACCCTACGTCGACGAGCCGACTGCCCATTATCCCCGGGATTACGACCGCGAGATCATGCGAACGATGACGTCTCGCCTCTGGCGGGTTCAACACGTCGACAGCTTTCACACTTAGAATTTAGCCACAGCCCTCGTTGCCGCGCCATTTGAACCATAATGCCGTTCAGCTCCGCCATCGGACCCAGAAGTTGTCACTGGCCTATCATCCGCCGACAGCCGATTAAAAGCGCCAGCGAGGGTGGCGGCCGGGAGGCGCGGCCTGTCTCGGCGCCAGGACGCTAACTGCCCGTTTCGTTCCACCTTGTCGTGCCGTACAACTGGCCTCCTAAGCCGCCGCAGTCATGCAGCATTGTCACCCGAGCGCAAACTTGATCGTTCGGTTATTGGGCATTTTGGTGCATTTCCCCCACCGAGCCAGATTCCATCTGGCGGTCCAGACTCCGCTTGGACGTGAGCGATGCCGTTTCGTCCCCCATTACTGCGTCACGGAACCGAACGTCGGCCGGGACCTTCCTGCGATCGGCCAGTCACGCGCCGGGCCAGCAGTGCGCGGTGAACCCGCCGAGGTCAGGCCACGCGGGCGAGCGCGTCGGCGGGCCGCAAGACGGCGATTCGCCAGCTGCCGAACGCGCCGGCCAGCAGCCCGCCGGTCATGGCCAGGACCACGGCGAGGACGATCACGCCGATGCTGACCGACGGATGCACCAGCACGGCCACCGGGTGCGCCAGGCTCGCGCCGCCGACCATCTGGGTGCCGCTTCCCGGCCCGACCTTCGGGCCCTCGTTCCCGTCGAACGTCACGGACAGCTTCGGCGCGAACGCGGCGATGACCGCGGCGCCAGCGAACCCGAGGCAGACGCCGACCGCCGCGCCGACGGCGCCCATGGTCAG
>JASHQP010000179.1 GCA_030039095.1 Streptosporangiaceae bacterium | reverse complement strand
AGCCCAGCTGTGCGGGTCCTGCCGCAGGCCGGTGCGCCCTGGCCAGGCCCGCTGTTACCGGTGTGACAAGTACCGGGAGTGCCTGCCCGGCCTGCTCCCCGACGTTGTCGTGCCGATCGCCTACGCCGCCAAGGGCGGCCACCACGCCACGAACCTGTGGCGGTACAAGTCGGACGGCCCCGGCGCCGAAACGGCGCGTGCTGAGCTGCGCGCGCTGCTCCTGGTGTTCCTGCGCGATCACGGGCGCTGCGTCTGGCGCCGCGCCGGCATCGCCGGGCCCAGCCACGTCGCGGTCGTGCCGAGCGGCCGGGGCCGGCCCGGGACGCATCCGCTCCAGGCGATGGCCGCGCCGTACCTGACCCTGCCCTGGGTCCGCCTGTCCTCCGGCGACGGGCCGGCCGGGCTCGATCCCGACCCCCGGCGATTCCGCCCGGAACGGGTAGCGGGTGCGTCGGTCCTGCTCCTCGACGACACCTGGACGTCGGGAGCGAGCGCCACGGGCGCAGCCGCCGCGCTGAGGCTCGCCGGGGCCCGCTCGGTCGCGGTGGTGGTGCTCGGCCGGCACCTGGACGCCGCGGCCGGCACCGCGCCGTACCGCCCGCAGCTCTGTGCCGTGCACGGACCCTGAGCACGCACGGGCCGCAGTCAATAGGCTTAGGGTGTGGTGCACCAAGATCCCCCGTCACGCACGGCGCTGGTCCGGCGGGCACGCCGCATCTACCGTGAGCTCGCCGCGACCTACCCGGACGCCCACACCGAGCTCAACTTCACCACGCCCCTCGAGCTGCTGGTCGCGACCATCCTGTCCGCGCAGAGCACCGACAAGGGCGTCAATCTCGTCACTCCCGCCCTGTTCGCGCGCTACCCGACGGCCGCCGACTACGCCGCCGCGGACCGTGACGAGATGGAAAAGATGATCAAGCCGACGGGCTTCTTCCGGGCCAAGACCACGAGCCTGATCGGCCTGGGCCAGGCGCTGTGCGAGCGGTTCGGCGGCGAGGTGCCGAAGCGGATGCGCGACCTCGTGACGCTGCCCGGTGTGGGCAGGAAGACAGCGAACGTGGTGCTCGGCAACGCGTTCGGGATCCCGGGGATCACGGTCGACACCCACTTCGGCCGGCTGGCCCGGCGCTTCGGCTGGACCACGTCGACGGAGCCCGACAAGGTCGAGCAGGAGGTCGGTGCGCTGTTCCCGCGCAAGGACTGGACGTTCCTGTCGCACCTGCTGATCTGGCACGGCCGGCGGGTGTGCCACTCGCGTCGGCCAGCCTGCGGTGCGTGCGTGGTGGCCGGCCTGTGCCCGTCGTTCGGTGAGGGCCCCACCGACCCCGAGGTCGCGCGCAAGCTGGTCAGGCCAGGGCCGTTCTCGTGATCGGGGCGGGTCCGGCCGCCGACGGCGACTTGTCCGGCGTGCCGGGGTGGCTGACAGGCCTGGCGCGCGCGGCGGCCACGATGGACGTGCCGCAGCAGATGCGGCCGCCCCCGGCCGGCGGCCGTCCCTCCGCGGTGCTCATCCTGTTCGGTGACGGCACGGACGGGCCCGACGTGCTGCTCGTGCAGAAGACCCCGTGGCTGCGCCGGCACGCCGGCCAGCCGGCGTTCCCCGGCGGCGCGATCGACGAGTCCGACCGCGACCCGGTCGCCGCGGCGTTGCGGGAAGCCGCCGAGGAGGCCCGGGTCGACCCCTCCGGCGTGCAGGTGCTCACCGTGCTGCCTGAGCTGTACATACCGCGCAGCGGGTTCTCGGTGATCCCGGTGCTCGCCTGGTGGCGTCGCCCGGCCCCGGTGGCGCCGGGCGACCCGATGGAGATCAGCGCCGTCGCCCGGGTCCCGGTCTCCGAGCTGGCGGACCCGGCCAACCGGGTGATGATGCGCTATCCGGCCGGCCGCGCCGGGCCAGCGTTCCAGGTCGGCGACATGCTGGTGTGGGGATTCACCGCGATGCTCGTCGACCGGCTGCTCGCGATCGGCGGCTGGGAACGGCCCTGGGACGCGGTGACGATGCACGATCTGCCGCCGGAGATTGTGCAGGCCGCGGCCGGCGGCCAGGACCCGGCACCCTGAGCGACCGCGGACCTCGCCCGGCCGGGCTGCGTGGGTGAGCGCGGCTCTGCCGGGCCGGGCTGCGTGGGTGAGCGCGGCTCTGCCGGGCTGCCTGAGTTCCCGCTGCGATTTGGCTGTGCGGTGCCCACCGCACACCACGCACACCGCTGCGCGCTATACGGTTGGGCTCGTGCCCGGTGACTTGCTTGACCTGATTCTGATTGTGCTCGTGGTCGCCTTTGCCGTGGCCGGGTACCGGCAGGGGTTCATCATCGGCGTGCTGAGCTTCGTCGGATTCATCGGCGGCGGCGCGATCGGCGCCGTCGTCGGGCCGAAGATCGCGCGAGCGGTCACCTCCAATTCCGGCTGGGAAGCGGTGACCGCCATCATCGTGGTGTTCCTGGCCGCCATGATCGGCCAGCTGCTCGCGTCCGGCGTCGGCGTGGCGATGCGTTCCCGGGTCACGTGGAAGCCCGCCACGCTCGTCGACTCCGTCGGCGGCGCCGTGGTGAGCGCGCTCGCGGTGCTGCTGATCGCGTGGCTGATCGGCTCGGCCGTCGCGTACGCGCCGTTCCCGGTCATCTCCCGCGAGGTGAACAACTCGGCGGTGCTGCGGGCGGTGGACCACCTGATGCCTTCCCAGGCGAGCCTGGTGTTCTCGGACTTCCGGAGCCTGCTGGAGAGCGGTCCGTACGCCCAGGTCTTCGGCGCCCTCGGAGCCGAGGGCGCGCTCGCTGTGGGCCCGCCGAACCCGGCGGTGCTGGATCAGCCCGGGCTGCGCGACGACAAGCAGAGCATCGTGAAGGTCAGGGGCGTCGCCCAGAGCTGCTCGGAGCAGATCGAGGGGTCGGGCTTCGTCTACTCCCCCGACCACGTCCTGACCAACGCCCACGTGGTGGCGGGGGTCAACGAGAACCAGACCGTGTACACGGCGTCAGGTCAGCCGTTTGCCGCGCATGTGGTGCTCTACGACCCGAAGACGGATATCGCCGTGCTCTACGTGCCGGGCCTCGACCGGCCGACCCTGCACTGGGCGGGCCAGGCCAAGTTCGGCGCGGACGCGATCGTGGCCGGTTATCCGGAAGATGGCCCGTTCCACCCGGTGGCCGCGCGGATCGGCGGAAGCACGGAGGCGACCAGCCCGGACATCTACCAGACGGCCCAGGTGACGCGGCAGATCTACTCGGTGCGGGCGGTCGTCAGGCAGGGCAACTCGGGCGGCCCGCTGCTCAACCCCCACAACGGTCACGTCTACGGCGTGGTGTTCGCCGCGGCGACCTCGGTGGACGACACCGGGTATGCGCTGACCGCGCAGCAGGTCGCGCACGACGCCGACCTCGGGGCCGACGCAACCACGCAGGTCAGCACCCTGGGATGCGACTGAGCCAGCGTCAGGGAGCGTCCCGCAGGCTGACGCGCAGCGTGGCCGGCGGGGCGGCGGCGAGCCCGTTCCGCTCGATCCGGTCGGCAAGCCCGGCCGCATAGCGCGCGACCGCCGCCGCTTCGATCTTGTGCGGCGGCGCCTGTGCGTACCCGGCCACCCGCTGCGCGCCCCGGCGCAGCAGGGTCACCGCGCCCGTGGCGTTGCCGCGCTGTGCGTGCGTCAGCCCGACCGCGACCTGGGCAAGCCCCTTCCACAGCTCGCGCTCGACAGCCGGAGCCGCCTTCCAGCACGCCTCGAGAACCTCGTGGGCCCGGAACGCCCTGCCGGAGTCGATCAGCTCCTGGGCGAGATCGAGCGCGGCGTCCGGGGGGAGGGCCGGACCGTCCGGCAACGGCGGC
>JASHQP010000178.1 GCA_030039095.1 Streptosporangiaceae bacterium | reverse complement strand
CGGTTGCGATGGACTTTGGCCGGGTCACGCTCGACGCTGGCTTGATCTTGTACCTGTTCGGAACGCCGGGCCAGCACCGGTTCTGGTTCATGTGGGACGACCTGATCCACGGGGCCATCGGAGCGGTGGTGCTGGTGGACACCCGCCGGCTGGCCGATTCCTTCCCCGCCGTCGACTACTTCGAGTCGGCCGGGCTGCCGTTCATCGTGGCCGTCAACGGGTTCCACGGAGACTTCCCGCATGAGATCACCGATGTGCAGGAGGCGCTGTCGGTCAGCCCGCACGTGCCGGTCGTCGAGTGTGACGCGCGGGACCGCCGGTCGACCAAGTCGACGCTGATCTCGCTCGTCGAGCACGCGATGGCGATGCAGCTGAGCCCGCGCTAGGACATCCAGCCGGATCCCGCGCCAGGACATCCCGCCGACCGCTGCCGGATCACGTGACCCAACAGGGGTCAGTTGCCGCAGGCCCTCATTTGACCAGCAGGCTCTCGACCGAGACCGGACTGACGATCATCCCCGAGTCGTACATGAGGTCGGCGATCCGCTGTACCTGGCCGACGTTCAGGAACGACGGATACTGCCCGATGTTGACCAGGTCGGCGAAGAGCGTGCTCATATCCTCGCCGCGTAGCACGGACTGGACGTTGCTGCGCTGCGCCGAGTCGGACTCGGCCGTGGTCAGCGCGGTCCGGAAAGCCTGCAGCGCGGCGAGGTGCTGGCCGGCGAACGATGCGGTGCTGAAGTAGCCAGTCAGGGGCAGGTTCGCGGTCACGCCGCTGCAGGCGTCGAGCACTTCCTCTGCGCCCAGCTGAGTTTCCGCCTGAATGATCAACGGGTCGGTTGCCACGATCGCGCTCACCTGATGATCTTTCAGCGCCGCCAGCATCTTGTTCTGGGGCATCTCTTCCCAGGTGATGCCCGCCGGGCTTACCCCTTCGGTCTGCAGGACCGTCTCGGTAGCCAGCGTGTCCATGTTGTAGGGGAAGATGCTCGAGTACGGGGCGATCTGGGCCTCTGGCGTGGCCACGACCGTGCCCGTCAGCTGTGAGGGCGAGTTGATGCCCGACGAGGGCAGGGCAAGAATCTGCATGGTTCCGGCCGAGGCGTCGTAGCCGTCTGTGATCAGCTTCAGCGGCGCATTGCGGTTCGCGATCCCGTAGAAGAAGGACGTGTAGTCCCCTTCGGCGACGTCGACCCTGCCTGCTGTCAGCGCGTTGTAGGCGTCGCCCACGGACGCGTAGTCCCTGACGGTGACGCTGATGCCCTGCTGCTTGAACAGCCCCTGCTGGACCGCCACCTGCAGTGGCACGGTGTCGATGCCGGGCACCACGGCCACCGTCAGCGTCTTGCCGGACGGCAGGACCGAGGCCGACGAGGTGCCGGGCACGTGGCAGCCCGAAGCGGCCAGCGCCAGGGACAGCGCGGCAAGAGGGATGATCGACCGGCGCAGAACGCGGCCGACGGCTACGGAGCGCGCTCGGGCCCAAAGCTGCACGAGACTGCCTCTGTTCCTTGTGTGCAGGCTGTTGCTGGTGTACAAATCATTCGCTGATGGAGCATAAGCCATTCTTAGGTCACAGCGTGAGTGACCGCGATACTCTGCTCATGGTCAGCGTAGACGTGCCGAAAGCCATTATGGTGGCTTTCCGAGTTATAGCTGCTTAAGAGGGGTACTCGCTATGTCGGTTCCGGGAGGCCCCGGCCTCGGTGGCGTCCGGCCGCTCCCGCTATGAAGAGCCATGAAGCCCTTCGTCGCGGGCGCAAGAGCGCAGACTGGCTAGCTCGCCGGACGATCCGGCGGCCCGCCGCTCCGAGCTACGATCCAGTGAAGGGGGCAGGCGAGGCCGGCGGGGGACCGGCCGACGATCACGCGACTTCGGGTGGCCACCGCAGGCCCGGCGGCCACGGGCCGCAGGATCAGTCAGTCGGCGGCGGCTCGGGCCCGGCGGTCTGGGGCCGTCGCTTTTCCCTGAGGGACTGGCGCGTACGCTCGCGCCTGCTGCTGCTGATCGCCGTGCCGGTGCTCGTGGCCGTGGTGTTCGGCGGCGTTGCCGTCGTCTCCTCGTTGCGTACAGCGCAGAGCTTCCAGCAGGTGCAGCGGCTGGCCGTCCTGGCCGGCGATGCCACCAACCTGGCCCAGGCCCTGCAGAACGAGCGTGAGGACACCGTCACCTTCATCGCGATGGGCGCCAGCGGCGGGCGGGCGAACGCTTTGTCGCCGAGCGCCCAAACCCGGGCGCACGCTGCGGACGAGCAGCTGCTGCTGCAGTCGGACTACAGGGCATCGAAACTGGCGGCAGCCCAGGTCAGCAGCGTGGCGGCCACCATCGGCGGCTCGTATCCGGCGCTGGCGCAAACGCAGGCCCAGGCCGCGATCACGGCGATCGGCGATCTCTCGGCCCTGCGGACGGCCGCGACGAGCACCAGGCTCCCCGTGCTGACGGTGATCAACGACTACGGCGCCATCATCACGCAGCTTCTCGCGCTCGAGAACGAGGTCTCGGCGGGCAGCAAGGACGCGTCGCTGGCCGACACCGTGCAGGTGACCGCGCTCATCTCCGGCATGAAGGAAGAGGCGTCGGAGCAGCAGGCGATCGTGACCTCGGCGCTTCGCCCGAGCCAGCAGGGAGCGCTTCAGCTCGGCTCCGAATCGCTGAGCGTCCTGAACGAGGCGGCGGCGGAGCAGGCCGCGAACCTGTCCGCCTTCAACCTCACAGCGACGGCCGCCCAGCGGCAGCTCTACAACAGCCAGCTGTCCTCGGCGCTTGCGGCCGAGGCACAGCAGGAACTGCAGCAGGCGTCCTCGCAGCTGACGACCAACACCACCTCTGCGAGCGACCCCGCGTTCGTGGTCGCGACCGGCAATGCCTCGTACATCACGAGCGCCCTCGGATCGGTCGAGCGGCAGCTGATGTCGTCGATCATCGCGCAAAGCGGGTCGCTTCGGGACGGCGCGACGGAGGCGGCGCTGGTCGAGGGCGCCGGAGTGCTCCTCCTTCTGGTGCTGGCCCTGGTGCTGATCGCGCTCGTCGGCCAGTCCATGATCCGGCCGCTGCGCCGCCTGCGTGCGGGCGCCCTCGAGATCGCGGGGGTCCGGCTGCCGGAGACGGTTCGCCTGATGGCAGAGACCGACGGTGAGGGCGTCTCTCTCGAGGTCGAGCCCATCGACGTCCATTCCGCCGACGAGATCGGTGAGGTGGCGCGGGCGTTCGACCAGGTGCACAGGGAGGCGCTGCGGCTGGCGGCGAACGAGGCTGCGCTGCGGGGGAACGTCAACGCGATGTTCGTGAACCTCTCCCGGCGCAGCCAGTCGCTCGTGGAACGGCAGATCCGCCTCATCGACAGCCTCGAGCAGGGCGAGCAGGATTCCAAGCGGCTGGCCAGCCTGTTCCAGATGGACCACCTGGCCACCCGCATGCGCCGCAACTCAGAGAACCTCCTGGTGCTCGCCGGCCAGGACCTCTCCCGGCGGTGGAACCGGCCGGTGGCGCTCGTCGACGTGCTCCGCGCGGCCCTGTCCGAGATCGAGCGTTACGAGCGGGTCACCCTGAACGTGCAGCCGGGCATCGCTGTGCGCGCCCAGGCGGTGAGCGACGTGGTGCACCTGACCGCCGAGCTGGTGGAGAACGCCACGTCGTTCTCGGCCGCGGACTCACCTGTCACGATCGCCGGGCACCTGCTCGGCAGCGGGGGGGCGCTGCTGGAGATCGCCGACCAGGGTGTCGGCATGGAAGCAGACGAGATGGCCCACGCCAACTGGCGGCTGGACAACCCGCCGGTGGTGGACGTGGCGGTGTCGCGCCGCATGGGCCTGTTCGTGGTGGCCCGGCTGGCGGCCAGGCACGGCATCAGGGTCCGGCTGCGCCACTCGGACGGCGGCGGCCTGATCGCCCTGGTCTGGCTGCCGGACGAGGCGATCACGCGGGAGAGCCAGACCGGTCCCATGCCCCGGCGCAGGCCGGCCGAGTCCGGCCACTCGGGGTCATGGCCGGTGGCGGACGGAGGTTCGGAGAGCACCGGGGAACACGACATCAGCGTCGCCCGAAGGCCCAGGTTCGCGCCGCTGCGTACCGACGGGGACCTGGCGAATTCGGGACCGCTGCCGGTGAGCGGGCCCGTTCCACAGCCAGAAAACACGTGGCCGGCCACGACCGGGCCCCTGCCCGCGTTCCGGGACTCCATCGCACCAGCCGCCGAACCCGACGTGGATTCGGCAGCGCCTCCGGACCGGACGTTCGGCGGCCAGAACGCGCCCCAGTCATTCGGTTCCCCGAGTGTGTCTGGCCCGTTCAGTTCCCCCACCGGGTCCGGTCCGCTGGGCCCGCCGAGTGTGTCCGGTCCGCTGGGCCCGCCGAGTGTGTCCGGTCCGCTCGGCCCGCCGAGTGTGTCCGGTCCGCTCGGCCCGCCGAACGCGTCTGGCCCGCTCAGCGCCCCTCTCGGCTCGCCCGTCTCCCCGCCGCGCTCACCGAGCGGCGTGGTCGTGCCGCCAGTGGCCGACGCCGAAGAGCAGAACCGGCTGCCGATCTTCGAAGCCGTGGAGTCGGACTGGTTCCGCCGCGTGCGACGGGTGGTCAGCACGCCGGGTCAGTCCCAGGAGAGCGCCGGCAGCAGCGGCAGCTGGGCCTCTCCGGCGGACGAAGGCTGGCGGGCCGCCCAGGTGGTCCACGCGCCGGCCTCCGCGGGCACGACGTCCGCGGGGCTCCCCAAGCGGGTGCCCAAGGCCAACCTGGTTCCCGGGACAGCAGCCGCGCCGGCGGTCGGCCAGGCCGCCCGGGCCGCCGCCTCGGTCAGGTCCGCCGCGGCGACGCGTGATCGTTTTGCCAGCTACCAGCGAGGCGTCCTCAGGGGGCGGGCCGCCGCGAGCGGAGCTGGGTCTGATGGTGGAGAGGGCGAGACATCGGATGAGGCCTGACCGTTATGACGGTCGCCTGAGCGCAAGTCAGGAGGGAGCGGCAGTGAGTCTGCTGATGCGTCCGGGAGATGCTGGTGCCGGTCCCGGGACGCGATGACTGGCCTCCTGCGGGTTATGACGTTCCTGACGGGACGGATCTGAGCGACGCAGAAGATTTCCTGGTGCGGCCGTACGCGGTCACGGGGGGGAGGACGGAGCCGAGGTACCAGCTCGAGATCGAGGCGATGGTCGCCGTGGCTCACTACCAAGACCGGGATCTGTCGGTGCTGAGCCCGGAATGCCAGTCCATTCTCGGGTTGGGCGGGGGCTGGCGGTCGGTGGCGGAGATCTCCGCGATGCTGCGGATGCCGCTAGGCGTGGTGCGGATCCTGATCGCTGATATGGCGGTCGAAGGGCTGGTGCGGGTGCATCAGCTGGATCATGCGCAGGGCGGGCCCGATCTCAACCTGCTTGAAAGGGTGCTCAGTGGACTTCGCAAGCTCTAACGCGGTCTCCGGCGTGGCGGCTGATGCCGCCATGACGTCGGTGAAGATCGTTGTGGCTGGTGGGTTCGGCGTTGGAAAGACCACGTTTGTCGGGTCGGTGTCGGAGATTACGCCGCTGACGACGGAAGCGGTGATGACGTCGGCGAGTGAGAGCCTGGATGACCTGTCGCATACCCCGGACAAGAGCACCACGACGGTTGCGATGGACTTTGGCCGGGTCACGCTCGACGCTGGCTTGATCTTGTACCTGTTCGGAACGCCGGGCCAGCAGCGGTTCTGGTTCATGTGGGATGACCTGATCCACGGGGCCATCGGAGCGGTGGTGCTGGTGGACACCCGCCGGCTGGCCGATTCCTTCCCCGCGGTCGACTACTTCGAGTCGGCCGGGCTGCCGTTCATCGTGGCCGTCAACGGGTTTGACGGGAGCTTCCCCCACGAGGTGGCCGACGTCGCAGATGCGCTGTCGGTCAGCCCGCACGTGCGGGTCATCAAGGTCGACGCGCGTGACCGCGCCTCGACCAAGTCCGCCCTGATCTCGCTCGTCGAGCACGCGATGGCGATGCAGATCGGCACCGCATCCGAGCGCGAACCCGTACCGCCAGCTCCACACACCCTATGATCTTGTTTCGTCCGAGATCTCTGGGGTGTAAGGAATGCCGTTGGCCGTGAGGTCCGAGTTTGCCCATCGTGTGCGGGTCATCCGGCACGAGTGGATACCGATGCCGGACGGCTGCCGGCTGGCCGCGAGGATCTGGCTTCCCGAGGAAGCGGAGCGAACGCCGGTGCCGGCGATCTTGGAATACGTTCCGTACCGCAAGAACGACGGCCTGGCGCTGCGTGATGCTCCGATCCACCACTACTTCGCCGGGCACGGCTACGCGTCGGTCCGGGTGGACATCCGGGGCAGCGGTGATTCCGATGGCATCCTCGCCGACGAGTACCTGCCGCTGGAGCAGGAGGACGGGCTCGAGGTCATCCGCTGGCTCGCATCGCGCCCCTGGTGCAGCGGCTCGGTGGGCATCATCGGCAAGTCCTGGGGCGGGTTCAACGGGCTGCAGATTGCCGCGCACCACCCGCCGGAGCTCAAGGCGGTGATCAGCGTCGCGTCCACCGACGACCGTTACGCCGACGATGTCCACTACATGGGCGGCTGCGTGCTGGCGTGGGCGATGCTGCCGTGGGCCTCGACGATGCTGGCGTACAACGCGCTCCCGCCGGACCCCGCGGTGGTCGGTGAGGAGTGGCGGGCGACCTGGCGGCAGCGGCTGGAGCAGACCCCGCCGTACATCGAAGCCTGGCTGGCCCACCAGCGGCGGGACGAGTTCTGGCGCCAGGGCTCTGTTTGCGAGGACTACGCGGCGATCGGATGCCCGGTGTACATGGTGGGCGGCTGGACCGATTCCTACCGGAACGCCATCCTGCGGTTTCTCGAGGCCTACCCCGGGCCGTGCAAGGGGCTGATCGGCCCCTGGGGCCACGACTACCCGGAGGACGGATCGCCGGGGCCGGCGATCGGCTTCCTCCAGGAGGCGGTGCGCTGGTGGGATCGCTGGCTCAAGGACGTGGAGAACGGGGTGATGCAGGAGCCCAAGCTCCGCGTGTGGATGCCGGAAGCGCACCGGCCGGCGTCGGGACACCTGACCCATCCGGGCCGCTGGCTGGCCACCGAAGGCTGGCCGGCCACAGACGTCCAGCCGCGCCGGTTCCAGATCGGAGCCGGAACGCTACACGCCGGGGAACCCGGGGCTCCAGATCCCGATGCGCGGCTCCGGATCCGGGGGGCAGAGGCCGCCGCGGGGGACCTGGGGCAGTGGGGCGGGCACGGCGACGCCCTCGAGTTTCCTCCCGACCAGCGGGCCGAGGACGGGCTGTCGCTGAGCTTCGACACCGTGCCGCTCGCCGAGCCCATCGAGATCCTGGGCGTCCCC
>JASHQP010000177.1 GCA_030039095.1 Streptosporangiaceae bacterium | reverse complement strand
TCGGCGCCAGGATCGGGGTGAAGCCGACGGTCACCCGGTGTCCCACGGCCCCGCCGGGCCCGGCCGCCTCGGCGAGCGCCTGCTCGATCTCGGGGGTGTGCCGGTGCGTCCCGCCCGCCTGGTACGCAGAGACCGCGCCCATCACCTCGCTGGCCAGCAGGTCGGCCCGGAGCGAACGTCCGGCGCCCGAGGTGCCGGACGCGGCGACGATCACGACGTCGTCCGGCTCGATCAGGCCGGCGGCCATGAGCGGGCTGAGCGCGACGATGGCCGCGGTGGCGTAGCAGCCCGGGACCGCGACGCGCGAAGCCGCCCGGATCTGCTCCCGCGCCCCGGGAAGTTCCGGCAGCCCGGTGACCCAGCGGCCGGCGTACGGCGCCTGGTAGTGCCGCGCCCACGCCCCGGGGTCGGACAGCCGGAAGTCGGGGCCGAGGTCGACGACGCGCACGGCCGGGTCGAGCCCCGCCGCCAGCGGCGCGGACTCCCCGGCAGGCAGCGCGAGAAACACGAGATCGCAGCCGGAGCCAGCAAGCGTGTCCATGGCGTCGAACGAGCGTTCCGCCAGCGACGGGACGCCGGCCAGATGCGGGTGCACCTCGGCGATCGGGCGTCCCGCGCTGCTCTGCCCGGTCACCGGGCCGATCTCGAGGTCGGGGTGCCCGGCGAGCAGCCGCAGCAGTTCGCCTCCCGCGTACCCGCTCGCGCCCGCCACCGCGACCCGCGCGCCCATCGTCCCTCCGCCTCGCTTCTCAAAGATCTAGGAGGCTAAAGAGCAGATGCTGCGCGAAAGTCTCCTAGATCACGCGGCAGCCCCGTCCGGGCGCCGCGCCTGGATCAATCTTGGAATGATTATGCAGTCCAGTGACTGAATATGCAAACAAGCGGTGGCGCGGCACGCCCCCGGTGCGGCGCTGTGTCGACACCACGATGCTGGCGGGGCCGGGCGATAAAACTCGCGGCCAAACCGAGGAGTCGGGCGCGGCCGCTCGTGCGTCTAACGATTCGGGGAGTTGCCTTGGGAGCAAGCGCGACAGCGGGCATGATGAGTGGTCGCAGAGAGGAGACGGCCATGTTCGTTCGCCGGCCCCGGGTCCCGGCCAGCGAGCGGTTGATCGCACCTGCGTGCGGCTTCGCGGCCGCCGCGCTGCTGGTGCTGCTCGTCACCGGCTGCGGATCGCACGCCTCCAGCCCGAGCGGCGCCGCCTCGCCGAAGGACACCAGCGCGGCGATGACCGCGTGCGGGGAGACGAAGACCGCGGCCAATGTCCCGGTGGACATCCAGATCGCCCGCGGCCAGGTGTCGTGCTCCACGGCGCTCGCGGTCGAGCGGGCCTACGCCAGGGCGATCCTGTCCGGCAAGGTTCCCGGCACCGGCGGCGGAGCCCCGGTGCACGTCCACGGGTGGACCTGCCAGGGATTCACGACGCCGGTCGTGCTGAAGACCGGGCAGGCGTCCAAGTGCGTCAGTGGCAGCACGGAGATCCTCGCCATCCTTCCCGCCCCGGCCTGACCCGCCCACCCGCCGACCCCCGACCGGAGACCGCCCATGCCCAGCACCCCCGTGGCGGTCCGCCACGTCGACGTGCCAACCTCCCGGCTGCGCACCCACGTGCTCACAGCCGGTCCCGGCGATGCGCCGGTGCTCGTGCTCGTGCACGGCAACGTCTCGTCGGCGAGGTTCTTCGCCCCGTCCATGAGCGTGCTGGCCGAGCAGTACCGCTGCCTCGCCCCCGACCTTCGCGGGTTCGGGCTGTCCGCAGCCGCCGGCGTTGACGCACGGCGCGGGGTCCGGGATTTCGCCGACGACCTGCACGCGCTGCTGACCGAGAGCACCCTGGTGCCCGCCGGGCAGCCGTTGCACCTGCTCGGCTGGTCGCTCGGCGGCGGGGTCGTGCTGCAGTACGTGATCGACCATCCGGAGGCCGTGGCGTCGATCGTGCTGGAGAGCCCGATGTCGCCGTACGGTTTCGGGGGCACCCGCGACCTGGCCGGCGCGCCCTGCTGGCCGGACTTCGCCGGATCCGGCGGCGGCACCGCGAGCCCCGAGATGGTGCGGCGGATCGCCGAAGGCGACCGGGGCACCGGCGACCCCGCCTCGCCGCGCAACGTGCTGACCGCGCTCTACGGCAAGCCGCCTTTCGATCTCGCGGCCGGGCTCGAGGACGAGCTCGTCGACGCGATGCTGCAGATGGTCATCGGCGACGACAACTACCCGGGCGACGCCATGCCGTCGCGCAACTGGCCGGGAACCGCGCCCGGCGAGCGGGGCGTGAACAACGCGATCTCGCCCCGGTACTGCGACCTGTCCGGGTTCGCGGCGATCGCCACCCGCCCGAGCGTGCTGTGGATCCGCGGCGACAGCGACCAGATCGTCTCCGATACCTCAGCGGTCGACCTGGGATTCCTCGGGCAGGTCGGCGCCGTGCCGGGATGGCCGGGTGCGGACGTCTACCCGCCGCAGCCCATGGTCGGCCAGATGCGCACCGTGCTGGACCGCTACCGCGCCGCCGGCGGCCATTACGAAGAGCGCGTGCTGGCGGACTGCGGCCACTCACCGCACCTGGAGCACCCGGACGAGTTCAACGCCATGGTGAGCGGCTTCCTGGCGGGCTGACGCCGCTGCGCGCCGGCGGGTCA
>JASHQP010000176.1 GCA_030039095.1 Streptosporangiaceae bacterium | reverse complement strand
GCGGTGCCGAGCGGCGCGGCGGGCACGGTGAGCAGCCCGCTGGCCGCGGCCATCGCGGCGAGCTGCCCGGGCGGGCTGCAGCGCTGGATGATCGTCTGCGGATGCCAGCACGCCCGGCGCTGCAAGCTGCTCACGGCTCCTGGGCCGCGGCGGGCACCGGCCCGGCCTCGGCGTCCGTGATCAGCGGGGGTCCTGCTGTTACCGTGAATGTAGCGGGAGGCAAGGACGACGGGTCGATGCAGCTGATTGTCATGTACGAGTCGCAGACGTGGCACGTCAGCCCGGAGCAGGAGGAGCCCTTCTCCTTCGGCCGGGCGCCGACGTGCACTGCCGTGCTCCCCGCGGCCGACCGGGGCGTGTCCCGCAGCGCCGGCAGCCTGCGGTTCCACGACCGGTCCTGGTGGCTGCACAACGACAGCAGCTCCTCGGTGCTGACCCTGCTCGGCGACCGTGGCTTCCGGGTCGACCTGCCGCCCGGCCTCGCGGTGCCGCTGCAGCAGTGGCACGCCAAGGTGACCGTGAACGGCGCACTCGGCCGTTACACCATCCGGCTGCGCCTGCCCGAGCTGGACGATGTGCCGGAACCGGACCCGAAGCCGGTGTCTCACGTGACCCAGGAGCGCGCGGTGACCATCACCCGCTACCGGGTCTCGCTGACCGACACCGACCGGATGGTGCTCGCGGCGCGGTTCGAGCAGTACCTGACGTGGCGGCACGCCGGCGATCCGGCTCCGCGCAGCGCCAGGGAGACCGCGGAGCGGATCGGCTGGGAGCCGCACACGGTCACCAAGCGGTGCGAGAACATCAGGGACCGCTACCTGAAGCTCGGCGCTCCCGGGCTGCGCGGGGCGCGGGCGCTGGATGAACTCGCCCTGCTGCTGATCTCGACCGGCGCGCTGACAGCGGCGGATCTGCGGCGGCTGCCAGCCGAGACGTCGCCGAGCGGGGCGCCGCCGGGCGTCCGATAACCTGCCTGGCGTGACAGGCAGCGCAAACGGTGCGGGCTGGGCGCCGTGACCAGGGCCGCCCCGCTGGACGGCCTGACCATCCTGGAGATCTCCAGTTTTGTTGCCGCTCCCCTCGGCGGCATGACCCTGGCGCAGCTCGGCGCCGAGGTGATCAGGATCGACCCGATCGGCGGCGGGGCCGACCGGACCAGGTGGCCGCTGGCCACGTCGGGCACCAGCCTGTACTGGACCGGCCTGAACAAGTCCAAGAGGTCGGTCACGCTGAACTTCCGGGATCCGCGGGCGCAGCGCATCGTCGCCGACCTGGTCGCCGCGTCGGGGCCGGGCGGCGGGATCGTGCTGACCAACGCCGCCGGACGGCCGTGGCTGGGTTACGAGCGGCTGTCCAGCGTCCGGCCTGACGTGATCCACCTGCAGATACTTGGCCGCCGCGACGGAAGCGCCGCGGTCGACTACACGGTCAACGCCGGCATCGGCTTCCCGCTGATCACCGGGCCGGAGGAGCTCCAGGGGCCGGTGAACCACGTGCTTCCGGTCTGGGACATCGCCTGCGGGCTCCACGCGGCGGTCGGCCTGCTGTCCGCCGAGCGGCACCGGCAGCGCACCGGAGAGGGCAGCGAGATCACGCTGGCGCTCGAAGACGTCGCGCTCGCGCTGGCCGGGCATCTGGGTTTCCTCGCCGAGGCACAGTTCGGTGGCGAGCGGCCGAGGATCGGCAACCACCTGTTCGGCGGCTTCGCCCGTGACTTCGCCACGGCCGGCGGCGAGCGGGTCATGGTCGCGACGGTCAGCGCCAGGCACTTCGCCGATCTCGCCGGTGCGACCGGGCTGGCCGGCTCGTTCGGCGAACTGGAGCGGCTGCTCGGCGCCGACTTCGCCGACGACGGCGACCGGTACGCACACCGTGAGGTCATCGCCGCGCTGCTGGCTCCGTGGTTTGCCGCACGGACCGTGGCCGAGATCGGGCAGGTGCTCGACCGGACCTCCGTGCTCTGGTCGCGCTACCGCCGCTTCACCGACCTGGTAGCCGACGGCGCGCTGGCCGCCAATCCGCTGTTCACCGAGATCGACCAGCCCGGGGTCGGCTCGCTGTTCGCCCCGGCCTCGCCGCTCGCGCAGGAAGGCCGCCCGGGCCCGGCGCCGGCACCGCCGCTCGGTGCCGACACCGCGGCCGTGCTCACCGGCCTGCTGGGCCTGTCGGCGCAGGAGGCGGCCGACCTCGCCGACCAGGGAGTGACCGGGGGTGATCGCGGGTGACGGGTCTGTCCGAGATCATCGCCGGCTGGGCTCCCGAGCCGGCCGAGGCGACCGAGACGATCACCGCCGGGCCGGCCGTCGCCCTGTCCGGGCTGCTCGACCGCGAGCCCGTGGTGACCGGCCCCGGCGACCCGATCCCGCCGCTGTGGCACTGGCTCTATTTCCTGGACCGCCCGGCCACCAGTGAGCTTGGGCCCGACGGGCACCCGGCGGCCGGGCATTTCATGCCGCCGGTACCGGAGCGCCGCCGGATGTACGCGGGCGGCCGGGCCAGCTACGCCGGCGCGATCTGCTGCGGCGACGAGATCACTCGCCGCAGCGAGCTCGCCGCAGCGACGGTGAAGCGGGGACGCACCGGCGAGCTGCTGTTCGTGACCGTCCGGTCGGTCTTCACGAGGGCGGGCGCGGTGCTCGCGACCGAGGAGCAGGACCTGGTGTACCGCAGCGGCCCGCCGGTGGCCGACGCCACCGCGCCGCGGCGGCCCGTTCCTGAACAGGATTGGGGTCCATGGCGGATGCAGATCGTCCCCGACCCGGTACTGCTGTTCCGGTTCAGCGCGCTGACCTATAACGCGCACCGGATCCACTACGACGCGGGCTACGCGACCGCGGTGGAGGGCCACCCCGGCCTGGTCGTGCACGGCCCGCTGCTCGCGCTGCTCTGCTTCGAGCTGCCGCGCCGCCACGCGCCGCTGCAGCGGGTCACGCAGCTCTCGTTCCGGGCCCGGTCCCCGGTGTACGTGGGCCAGCGGTGCACGGTCACGGGCGGCCCCAGTGGCGATGGGGGCGATGGGGGCGCAGACTGCGCGATGGCCGTCATCGGGCCGGACGGGGCCGTAGCGGTCACCGCCGAGGGGCGCCTGTCCGCATGAGCCGAGGGAGGCGACAGTGGCCCGGCTGACCGAGACCGACGGCCTGACCGACGTCCAGCGGGACATCATCGCCGCGGTGCGCGAGTTCGTCGATACCGAGATCCTGCCCGTCGCGACCGAACTCGACCACGCCGACCAGTACCCGGATCAGATCGTCGCGGGGCTGAAGCGGCTCGGGGTCTTCGGGCTGTGCATCGCCGAGGAGTACGGCGGGCTCGGCGAGTCCCTGCTCACCTACGCGCTGGTCGCTGAGGAGATCGCCCGGGGCTGGATGAGCATCTCCGGCATCATCAACACCCACTTCATCGTGGCCTACCTGATCAGCAGGCACGGCACCGAGGAGCAGAAGGCCTGCTTCCTGCCCAGCATGGCGGCCGGTGAGACCAGGGCCGCGCTGTCGATGTCGGAGCCGGGGCTGGGTTCCGACGTGGCCGCGATCCGCACCTCGGCACGCCGGGACGGCCCGGACTACGTGCTGACCGGCCAGAAGATGTGGCTGACGAACGGCGCGTCGGCCAACCTCGTCGCGCTGCTCGCCCGGACCGACGAGGGCGCCGACAGGCCGCACCGCAACCTGACCGCGTTCCTCATCGAGAAGGACGCCGGGTTCGGCGAGACCCGCCCCGGGCTCACCGTGCCCGGCAAGATCGACAAGATGGGCTACAAGGGCGTCGACACGACCGAGCTCATCCTGGACGGCTGCCGGGTGCCGGCGGCGCGGGTGCTCGGCGAGCAGCCCGGCCGCGGCTTCTACCAGATGATGGACGGGATCGAGGTGGGCCGGGTCAACGTGGCCGCGCGGGGCTGCGGCGTGGCGCAGCGGGCGTTCGAGCTGGCCATAGGCTACGCCCAGCAGCGACACACGTTCGGCAAGCCGATCGCGCAGCACCAGGCGATCCTGTTCAAGCTCGCCGACATGGGAACCAAGACGGCGGCGGCGCACCAGATGATGGTGCTGGCCGCGCGGCACAAGGACGCTGGCCAGCAGAGTGACCTCGAGGCGGGCATGGCCAAGTACCTGGCCAGCGAGTCCTGCAAGGAGGTCGTCGAGGAGGCGCTGCGGATCCACGGCGGCTTCGGGTACTCCAGGGACGCGGAGATCGAGCGGCTCTACCGCGACGCGCCGATGCTGCTGATCGGCGAGGGCACCGCCGAGATCCAGAAGATGATCATCGGCAACCGCCTGCTCGAGCAGTACCGCATCCGGTAACGAAATCAGCTGGAAAACCGGCTCTCTAGAATCAACGATTATGGAGATCCACCAGCTTCAGTACTTCGTGGCCGTGGCCGAGGAGGCCAGCTTCACCCGGGCGGCCGCGCGGGTGCACGTGGCCCAGCCCGGCGTGAGCGCGCAGGTCCGCCGGCTGGAGGCGGAGCTCGGCCAGCAGCTGCTGGATCGTTCCGGCCGGTCGGTCACGCTCACCGAGGTCGGCGCCGCCGTGCTCCCGTTCGCCCGGGCCGCGCTCGGTGCGCTGGAGGGCGCCCGCCTGGCCGTGGACCAGCTGGCCGGCCTGGTGCGCGGCCAGGTCGCCATCGGCATGGTGAGCGGGTGCGCGCTGCCGGCCCTGGCCGAGCTCCTCGCGGACTTCCGCGGCCGCTATCCCGGCGTGACGATCGCGCTGACCGAGGACGGCTCCGACCGCCTCGCGGAGCAGCTCCGCGAAGGCCAGCTCGACCTGGCACTGATCGGGACGGCCGGCCCCGCCGCGGAAGGGCTGGAGACCGCGCTCATCCTCGAGGACGAGCTGGTCGCCGCCGTACACCCGGACGATCAGCTCGCCGCGCAGCGGTCCGTCACCGTCGCGCAGCTGCACGATCAGCCGCTGGTCAGCCTGCCCCGGGGCACCGGGGTGCGCGCCGCGCTGGACGCCGCCTGCGCCGACGCGGGTTTCATGCCGCGCATCGTCCTGGAAGCCAGCGCGCTGCCGATGGTGGCGCAGCTGGCCCGGCGCGGCCTGGGCGTGGCCATCCTGCCCGCATCGGCCACCCCGGCCACCCCAGCCGTCCCGGCCACCCCGGCCGCACCTGGCGCACCTGGCGCACCTGGCGGAGAGCTGCGTGCGCTGCCGATCGGCGAGCCTTCGCTGCGCTCCCGGCTCGAACTCGCCTGGAACCCGGGCGCGGCACACAGCCCGGCGGCCACCGCCCTGATAACCCTCGCCCGCGCCTCCGCGCTGGCCACGTGACGCGTGGATGTACCGATCGGCCCGCACGAGCGGACCCAAACGTGCATCAACGAGCCTCGGCGCGGCCACGGCGGCCACGGCGGCGGACCGCGCCGGTGACCAGCCAGCGGCTGCTGTGGGCGCGCAGCACCAGCGTCACGAACCTGGCGAGCAGCCAGAGGCTGTACGCGAGCCAGAGCGCCACCAGGCCCCGGTGCTGCGCGTGCACCAGCCAAGCGGCCGGCAGGAACACCGCGAGGGCAAGCACGCCGGCGAGCGCCAGGTACCGCTGGTCCCCTGCGCCGATCAGCACGCCGTCGAGCACGAACACCACGCCGTTCACCGGCTGCTGCGCGGCGACGACGAGGAGCACGGCGAGCAGCAGCGCCCGCACCGGCGGCGCGGCGTCGAACAGCCCGGGCAGCAGAGGCCTGGCCAGCAGCAGGATCAGGCCGAAGGCGGCCCCATACACCGCGCCCCACCCGATCATGCGCGTGGTAGCGGCCCTGGCCCCGGCCACGTCGCCTGCGCCCAGGCAGCGCCCGGTGATCGTCTGCCCGGCGATCGCGATCGCGTCGAGCGCCAGCGTCAGCAGGTTCCACAGCCGGAACGCGACCTGGTGCGCGGCGATCGCGGCGTCGCCCTGGCGCGCCGCGACCGCGGTGGTCACCACCAGCACCGCTTGCAGCGCGAGCGTGCGGACGATCAGCCCGGCCGCTGCGGTCGCGGCCGAGCGCAACCCGGCCAGGTCCACGCCGAACCCGACCCCGGCCCGCCGGGCGCCGCGCGCCACCACGACGAGGTAAGCGGCCGCGGCGGCGGTCTGCGCGATGACCGTGCCCCACGCGGACCCGGCCAGCCCAAGGCGCAGACCGAGCACGAACGTCGCGTTCAAGGAGATGTTGACCGCGTTGGCGGCGACCGCGACGAGCAGCGTGGTCCGCGTGTCCTGCAGCCCGCGCAGCACCCCGGTGCCGGCCAGGACCAGCAGCATGAACGGCGCGCCCAGCACGCTGATCCGCAGGTAGGTCACGGCGCCCTGGCTGACAGCGGGCGACGCTCCGAACACCCGCACGATCCCCGGGGCCAGCGGCCAGCCCAGGACGATCACGGCGAGGCCGATGCCAGCGGCCATCCAGAGCCCGTCGATGCCCTGCCTGATCGCCTCGTGCCGCCGCCCGGCGCCGAGCTGACGGGCCACCGCAGCCGTGGTGCCGTAGGCCAGGAAGATCGAGATGTTGACGAGCGTGGTGAGCGCCTGGCTGGCCACACCGAGCCCGCCGAGCGCGGCGGTGCCGATCCTGCCGACGATCGCCGAGTCCGCGAGCAGGAACAGCGGCTCGGCGACCAGCGCACCGAACGCGGGCACCGCGAGCCGCAGGATCTCGCGGTCCTCGCCGCGGAAGCGCGGCAGGCGCCACCGGGCGCCGCCGCGCTGATCGTGACCAGCTACCGTCGATTCAACAACAACGAAGCCAAGCGGGATCACGCGAGCCGGTCAAGAGCCGGTCAGGACCGCATGCTTCCGGGCGGCCCGCCGGGCCGCTGACCGCGGCGCCTGGTCAGCCGAAAAACAGCTCGGCCTCGGCGTAGCGTTCCGGGGGCACCAGCTTGAGCTCGCTGGTCGCAGCGGAAATCGGCGCGCGCACGATGTCCGTGCCGCGCAGCGCGACCATCGAGCCGTATGCGCCGTCGGCGACCGCGCGGATCGCGTGCGCGCCGAAGCGCGTCGCCAGCACCCGGTCGAACGCCGTGGGCGTGCCACCGCGCTGGACGTGACCGAGAACGGTGGCGCGTGCCTCCTTGCCGGTCCGGTTCTCGATCTCGGACGCCAGCATCTGCCCGACCCCGCCGTAGCGAACGTGGCCGAACGCGTCCCGCTCCTGCGCGACCAGCGTATCGGTCCCGTCCTTGGGGTGCGCGCCCTCGGCGACCACCACGATCGGCGCGTACTGGGTCTGGAACCGGTGCTGCACCCACGCGCAGACCTGCTCGATGTCGAACGGCTGCTCCGGGATCAGGATGACGTTCGCCCCGCCGGCCATGCCGGCGTGCAGCGCGATCCAGCCGGCGCTGCGCCCCATCACCTCGACGATCAGCGCCCGGTGGTGGCTCTCCGCCGTGGTGTGCAGCCGGTCGATGGCCTCCATCGCGATGTTCACGGCGGTGTCGAAGCCGAACGTGTAGTCGGTCGCGGAAAGATCGTTGTCGATCGTCTTCGGCACGCCGACGACGTTCACGCCCTCCTCGTACAGCCGGCCGGCGACACCCAGGGTGTCCTCGCCGCCGATCGCGACCAGCGCGTCGACGCCGAGGCTGGCGAGGTTGCCCCTGACCCGGTCCAGCCCGGACCGCCCGCCGGACGCCGCGTTCTCGCCGAGCGGGTTGGTGCGGGACGACCCGAGGATCGTGCCGCCGCGAGGCAGGATACCCCGGACCGCATGCACGTCCAGCACCATCGTGTCGCCCTCGAGCGGGCCGCGCCAGCCGTCGCGGAAGCCGGTGAACTCATACCCGTACTCCGCGGCACCGGTGCGCACGATCGCGCGGATGACCGCGTTCAGGCCTGGGCAGTCACCGCCACCGGTCAGGACTCCGACTCGCATGGATCTTCCTCTCGGGTGAGGTCCTCAACTCGATGTGTCGCCCGCCACACTAGTGCCCATGAGCGTGCTCGCGATCGACGCTGGGACGACGGGCGTCACCGCCCTCATCATTTCGGCCGACGGCACCGTTGCAGGCCGTGGTTACGAAGAGTTCCGCCAGTATTACCCCCAGCCGGGCTGGGTGGAACATCTTCCGGAAGGAATCTGGCAGGCGACGGTCGCGGCCTGCGGGCAGGCGCTGGCGGAGGGCGACGCGGCCGGCCCGCCGAGCTGCGTCGGGATCACGAACCAGCGGGAGACCGCCGTGGTCTGGGACCGGGCCACGCTCGTCGCGCCGCGGCGGGCCATCGTCTGGCAGGACCGGCGGACGGCGGCGATCTGCACGCGGATGCGGGAGCAGGGCGACGAGGAGCGGGTGGCCGAGCTCACCGGGCTGCGGCTGGACCCGTACTTCACCGGCACGAAGCTGACCTGGCTGGCCGAGAACGAGCCTGAGATGTGGTCCGGCGTCACCAGAGGGTCGCTCGCGGTCGGCACCGTCGACTCGTACCTCGTCGCGCGGCTGACGGGGGGGCGGCACCACGTCACCGACGCGTCCAACGCGTCGCGCACGCTGCTCTTCGACATCGAGGCGGGCCAGTGGTCCGCCGAACTGTGCCAGCTCTTCGGCGTGCCGCCGCACGCGCTGCCCGAGGTGGTGCCGTCGTACGGCGTGGTGGGGCGCTGCGACCCAGCCGCGTTCCTCGGCCTGTCGCTGCCGATCGCGGGCATCGCCGGTGACCAGCAGGCGGCCATGTTCGGCCAGGTGTGCTTCTCCCCCGGCTCCACGAAGTGTACGTACGGCACCGGATCGTTCGTGCTGTGCAACACCGGCACGTCGATCGTCCGCTCGCAGGCCGGGCTGCTGCCCACGGTGGCGTGGATGGATCCCGCCGGGGCGCTGACCTATGCGCTGGAGGGTTCCGTGTTCGTGACCGGAGCCGCCGTGCAGTGGCTGCGGGACGGGCTCGGCCTGCTCGACAACGCCGCGCAGAGCGAGGCGCTGGCACGGTCGGTTCCCGACACCGGCGGCGTCGTGTTCGTCCCCGCGCTGACCGGGCTCGGCGCGCCGTACTGGGATCCGGACGCGCGCGGGGCGGTGTTCGGCCTGACCAGGGGGACGACCCGGGCGCACCTGGTCCGTGCCGCGCTCGAGGCGATCGCGTTCGAGGTGCGGGACGTCGCCGACCTGATGGCAGCCGAGGCGCCCGGCGAGGCGGGCGAGGCCGGCGCTGGCTCGGTGCTGCGGGTGGACGGCGGCGCGAGCGCCAACGACCTGCTCATGCAGCTGCAGGCGGATCAGCTCCAGGCGCCGGTCGAGCGGCCGTTGGTGGCCGAGACCACGGCGCTCGGGGCCGCGTTCCTCGCCGGGCTTGCCACCGGCGTGTGGTCGTCGGAGGCCGAACTGGCCGCAACCTGGCGGCTCGAGCGCCGGTTCCGTCCCGAGGCCAGGGACGACCGCGCCTACGCACGCTGGCGGGCTGCCGTGCAGCGCACGCAGGGCTGGGCCAGCCAGGGCTGAGCCTGCCAGCACCAGGCCTGCCAGCACCAGGCCTGCCAGCACCGGGCCTGGCTCAGCGGGCCACGGTCCACCGCAGCTTGGCCAGCCCCGTGGTCCCCCTGGCGTCCGTTGCGTAGACCTTGACCCGGTAGGACCCGGTGGCCACCGGCTTTCCGTAGATCACGCCGCCCTTGCTGATCTTCAGTCCCGGGGGCAGCCCGGTCGCCTTGAACGTCAGCTTCGCGCCGTGCGCGGAATCATGCGCCTTGATCCGGACCGGGGTGATCCGCACGCCCTTCCTGCTGTGCTTGGTGGAAGGCTTGGCGACCACGACCGTGTGGTCGACGGCCTGGAACGCGCCGGTGCCGTCGGGGGTGCCGAGCCCGGTCGGGCCGTCGTAGCCCACCCTGGCCGTGCACAGGTAGGCAACGCTGCAGCTGCCGTCGTGGCCCGAAGTGATGTCGTACAGATCGCTTGCGTGCTGGTAAAGGAACTCGGCCGGGTTCGTACCGGAGGCCGGGGGGCCGGCCAGCGCGTATGTCGCCGCGATGATCGCCGCGGCCTCGGACGTGCCGCCGACCTCAACCCAGCCGCCCTGGTCGTAGCTGTCGTAGACGGCCGCGCCCGTACCTGGGTTCGCGTCGGCCGCCACGTCGTTGTCGGTGCGGTGGCTGCAGCCGCTGTCGGTCTGCCAGGACGGCTTGGGCTCATAGCTCGAGCAGCCGGAGCCGGTCGCGCCGTACCCGTTGTCCCAGACGCTTTCCTTCCAGCCGCGCGCGGTACCCTTCGCGACGGACAGCGAGGTGCCGCCGACCGACGTCACGTACCGGGACGCTGCCGGGTAGCCGACGCCGTACCCGGAGTCGCCACCCGCGGCGGTCATCGCCACACCCGGGTGGTCGAAGTACACGTCGTCGGCCGTCTCGCTCGCGGTCTCGGGTGAGCTGTAGCTGTTGGACACGGACTTGGCGCCGAGCGCGACCGCCGCGTCCACGGACTTGCCGAGGTTGGCCATGGAGCCGTTCTTCGCCTCGACCAGCAGGATGTGGCAGTTCGGGCAGATCGCCGACACTATGTCGAGGTCCAGCGACTCCTCGGTGCCCCAGCCGGTCTTGCCCGCGGCCTTCGGCAGCGGGCTCGCCTCGCCCTCCTCGTTGACCTTACGGAAGCACCCGCTGCCGCACGCCGGAAGGCCGTAGTGGGCGCGGTAGGTCTTCAGGTTGGCCGCGGCGTCGGGGTCGTTGTAGGCGTCAACGACCGCGACCGTCTCGCCCTTGCCCGCAGCGCTTGCGGCCAGCGTCAGGTTGTAGGCGCTCTGCAGCTGCGCGGGGCTGTAACCGGCCACGCTCGCGTCGGCCGCCATGCCCTGAAAGGTCACCACGTTCGTCTCCACCAGGGCCCCGCACCGCCCCCACCCTGCCGATGCCGCCGAGCACGCGTGGCGGAAGTCCTGGCCCGGCGCGCCGGCCGTCTGCGCGGCGGCCCCCGTTGCCGGAAACGCCATCGTGACCGCCGCTAACCCGAACGCGGACAGCGCGGCAACGGCAAGCTTGCTGATCTTCACTGGCGGAACCCCCCGCGGCTCATCTAGATCCAGGTAGCCATTAGGACGGCCATCTAGCCCGCGGAGTTTACTCGCAGTGATGCTCTGACACGGAGCGTTACAGATGTCCGCGGCGGCTCAGTCGTCGGCGGCCGGTACGGGCACCTTCGCGCTCTTGGCGTACCTGTCGACGTACTCCTGGCCGGACAGCTTCATGATCTCGTACATGATCTCGTCGGTCATGGCCCGGAGCACGACCCGGTCCTTCTCCAGCCCGTAGTAGCGGGAGAAGTCCAGCGGCTTGCCGAACCTGACGCCCGGCCGGATCCGCAGCCGGGGCGTGATCTTGCCGGGCGGCTGGAACTCGAACCCCCCGATCATCGCGCACGGGATCACCGGGACCCTGGCCTCGAGGGCCAGCCTGGCCACGCCCGTCTTGCCGCGGTACAGCCGGCCGTCCGGGGTTCTCGTGCCCTCCGGGTAGATGCCCAGCAGGTTGCCCTGGGCCAGCACCCGCAGCCCGGTATTCAGCGCGCGCTCGCTCGCGGCGCCGCCGGACCGGTCTACCGGAATCTGGCCCACGCCGCTGAAGAAGGCTTTGCTGACCAGGCCCTTCAGTCCACGGCCGGTGAAGTACTCCGACTTGGCGAGGAAGACGACCTTGCGCGGCAGCGGCAGTGGGGCGAAGAAGTGATCGGAGAACGACAGGTGATTGCTCGCGATGATCGCTGGTCCCTCTCTGGGGACGTTGTCGACCCCGTCCGACCACGGCCGGAACACGATCCGCAGGAACGGGCCGAGTATCGCCTTGACCACCCAGTAGAACACGCACATATGTTCCCACGGGATCGCGGTCCGCCAACATATGCGCCGCGAGGGTGTCTGCGTGCGACGATGCGTTGGAGCGGAAAACGAGGGACGCGAGACGTCCGCCGCGGAGAGGACTCGGCCGATGCCCGTCATGCCAGGCGCAGAACCCTTCACCCATGCGGGCGGGACGACCGGCGCCCTGCTATGCCACGGGTTCACCGGCAGCCCGCAGTCGCTGCGGCCCTGGGCCGAATACCTGGCCGAGAGCGGTCTGTCGGTCTCGCTGCCACGGCTGCCGGGCCACGGCACCACCTGGCAGGACATGGCGCGCACCCGCTGGGAGGACTGGTACGCCGAGGTCGACCGGGCATTCGACGAGCTCCGGGCGCGGGTTGACGAGATCTTTGTGATGGGGCTTTCGATGGGAGGCTGCCTCGCGCTGCGGCTCGCCGAGCTGCGCGGGACCGCGGTCAGCGGGCTGGTGCTCGTCAACCCCTCACTCACCGGCGACACCCGGCTGCTCATGCTGGCGCCGGTGCTGAAATTCGTGGTGCCCTCGCTGAAGGGGATCGGCAGCGACATCAAGAAGGAGCAGGTCAGCGAGCTCGGTTACGACCGTACGCCGGTCAAGGCCGTTGACAGCCTGCGCGGGCTGTGGCGGGTCACGCAGGCCCAGCTCGGCGCCGTGGCCCAGCCGGTGCTGGCGTACCACAGCACGGACGACCACGTGGTCGGCCCGGCCAGCCTTGCCCTGCTGCGCGCCGCGCTGCCCGAGAAGCAGCTGGAAGTCAGGGAATTGTCCAGCAGCTATCACGTTGCAACTCTCGACAACGACGCGCCGGCCATCTTCGCCGGGAGCCTGGAGTTCGTCAGGGCCCACAGCCACGCCGAGGCGGGGTAGCAGGCAATGCCGGGGGGCAGCGCGAGGATGATGTCGTGCGAGGGTTATGACGTGGCAAGGGTTACGACGTGAGTGGTGAGGACGTCAGCGGCGGGAGCGCGAGCGG
>JASHQP010000175.1 GCA_030039095.1 Streptosporangiaceae bacterium | reverse complement strand
CGAGTAGAGCGCTGCAGGTCGCGGGGGGTGTGCGGGGGGCGGAGCCCCCCGCAGGGCTTGCACGTGGCGGGGGGTGTGCGGGGGGCTCCGCCCCCCGCAGGGCTCGATAGAGTCGTGAGCACCATGACCGAGAACGGATCGCCACTGCCCCTTCTGTCCCGCTACGCCATCATGGTCGACGTCGGGTACATCTACGCTTCCGCCGGCGAGCTGCTGTTCGGCGCCGCGTCGCGCCGCGAGTACCGCGTCGACGCGGACAAGCTGATCCAGGCACTCACCCGGCACGCAGACGACCAGGTGCGCGGCGAGCTGCTCCGGGTCTACTGGTATGACGCCGCCCGGGACCGGGTGCCCACGATCGACCAGCGGGTCATCGCCCAGATGCCATGGGTGAAGCTGCGCCTCGGCAACCTCAACGCCCGCGGCCAGCAGAAGGGCGTGGACGCTCAGATCAGGGCGGACATGGAGGCGCTGGCCAGGCACCGGGCGATCACCGACGCGATCCTGGTGGCCGGTGACGAGGACATGGTTCCCGCCGTGGAGGCGGCTCAGGCGTTCGGCGTCCGGGTGCACCTGTGGGGCGTCGAGCCGCCGTACGGCACGAACCAGGCCGAGCGGCTCGTCTGGGAGTCGGACACCGTCGAGGTGCTCGAGCGGTCGTTCGTCGAGCCGTTCTTCACCAGGCAGCTCGTGCCCGAGCCGCTCCCCTCGCCAGGCTCGGTCCCCGCCCGGCAGGGGCAGGCCGGGGCCGGCCTGCCCGGCTCCACGGCGCCGTCGCCGGCGCAGCTGTTCGGCGAGCGGCACGCACCACGGCAGGCAGCGGCGGCCAGGGCGGCACATGCCTCGGCTATCGCCGCGGCGACAGCCAGGCGCGGCCCGGACAAGGAGCGGGTGGAGGAGGCCGGCGAGCACGTGGCCCAGAAGTGGATCCTGACCCGCGGCGAGGACAACATCCGCGACCTGCTGCCCGGGCCGATCCTGCCGCCGGTCATCGACAAGGAACTGCTCGTCGACGCCGAGAAGGAACTCGGCCAGTCGCTTCGGTCCTACCAGGAGGCCCGGGAGTGGCTGCGGGACGCGTTCTGGGCCCGGGTGCACCGCCAGTTCGACATCGGCGTCGGCAAGTCGAGGGGCTGACCCGTGGAACCAAGGCTCACGATCGTCCGGGGCGACCCGACGCCCGAGCAGATCGCCGCGCTCGTCGCCGTGCTGACCGCGCGGCTGCAGTCCGCTGGGCAGGCCCAGGCCGGCGCAGCTCCCCGTTCCGGCTGGTCATCCAGATCCCGGATGATGCGCGATCCGCTCTCGCGGGGTCCTGGCGGCTGGAGAGCCAGCGCGCTGCCGCGCTGATCAGCCACCGCATCGCTCGACCTGGCCGGGGTGTCACTAGACTCCTGCGCAGTCGAGAGGAGCGCTTTTCGTGCGCAAGGTCCTGATCGCCAATCGCGGCGAGATCGCGGTCCGGATCGAGCGGGCGTGCCGCGACGCCGGCCTGGGCAGCGTCGCCGTGTACGGCGAGCTGGACGTGAACGCGCTGCACGTGACCATGGCCGACGAGGCCTACGCGCTGGGCGGGCAGAGCGCCGCCGAGAGCTACCTCGACATCAGCAAGATCCTCAAGGCGGCGGCGGATTCCGGCGCGGACGCGGTCCACCCCGGGTACGGCTTCCTCGCCGAGAACGCCGAGTTCGCGCGCGAGGTCATCGCGGCGGGTCTCAACTGGATCGGGCCGCCGCCGGAGGCGATCGACGCGCTGGGTGACAAGATCGCGGCCCGGCGGATCGCCACCGAGGTGGGCGTGCCGCTCGCGCCGGGCAGCGACGGGCCGGTCTCCGGCCCGGAGGAGGTGGCGGCGTTCGCCGCCGAGCACGGCCTGCCGATCGTGATCCAGGCCGCCTACGGCGGTGGCGGGCGCGGGCTCAAGGTGGCCAGGACCTCCGACGAGATCCCCGCGCTGTTCGAGTCAGCGGTGCGCGAGGCCGTGGCCGCGTTCGGGCGCGGCGAGTGCTTCGTCAAGCGCTTCCTGGAACGGCCGCGGCACGTGGAGACGCAGTGCCTCGCCGACTCCCACGGCAACGTGGTCGTGGTCTCGACCAGGGACTGCACGCTGCAGCGCCGCAACCAGAAGCTGGTCGAGGAGGCCCCGGCCCCGTTCCTGTCCGGCGAGCAGGAGCAGTTGCTGCGGTCCTCGTCGAAGGCGCTGCTGCGCCGGGCGGGCTACGTGGGCGCCGGCACCTGCGAGTTCCTGATCGGTGAGGACGGCACGATCTCGTTCCTCGAGGTGAACACCAGGCTGCAGGTCGAGCACCCGGTCACCGAGCAGGTCAGCGGCATCGACCTGGTCCGGGAGATGTTCCGGATCGCTGACGGCCAGGAACTCTCCTACGACGACCCGCCGCTGCGCGGCCACTCGATGGAGTTCCGGATCAACGCCGAGGATCCGGGGCGCGGGTTCCTGCCCGCTCCCGGGACCATCACGGCCTGGCGGCCGCCGTCGGGTCCCGGCGTCCGGCTGGATGCAGGCTACGACGCGGGCATGACCGTGCCGCAGGCGTTCGATTCCCTGATCGCGAAGCTGATCGTGACCGGCGCCGACCGTGCCGAGTGCCTTGAACGCTCACGCAGGGCGCTGGCCGAGTTCCAGATCGGTGGCATGCCGACCGTGCTGCCCTTCCACCGGGCGGTTGCGGACGATCCGGCGTTCACGGCTGAGCCGTTCACGGTGCACACCGGGTGGATCGAGAGCGAGTTCACCGGCGGCATCCCGCCGTATGCGGGCGAGGTGGCCTCGGCCGACGGCTCCGCCACGGCGGCGCGGGAGCGGATCACGGTCGAGGTGGGCGGCAAGCGGCTCGAGGTGGTGCTGCCGGCCGGCCTGGCGCTGGCCGGGCCCGCTGGCCTGC
>JASHQP010000174.1 GCA_030039095.1 Streptosporangiaceae bacterium | reverse complement strand
GCGGTGGCGGGCGGGGGCTTGGCGGCTGGGGTTGCGCTTGCGCTGGCAGCTTGCGCCGCGGACGTCACGGTCGGGGTCGCGGACGTCACGGTCGGGGTCGCGGACGTCACGGTCGGGGTCGTGGATGTCACGGTCGGGGTCGTGGATGTCACGGTCGAGGTGACGGACGTGATATCCGAGGTCAGCGTGCTCGTCACGGTGGAACCGCCCGCGCCGGGGGCAGTGGCCGCAGCCGGCGCTGTCGATGCGTGGGCCTGCCGGGCGAACACCAGCAGGACGACCAGAATCCCGGCAGCAAGGATCGCGAACTGCGTCGCTCGATGAGCGACACGTCGCAATACCGGCTGCGGCATCAGGGGCTCCCCCCCACAGGGAGACTGGGCAGACGCTACTGCCCATCTTTAGCCAAACCAACCGATTGCGGAAGCTACTTTTTCAATTTCTATGGTCTTTCAGCCACTTAGGACCGGACACTTTCGACACATCCGGCTCATCGTCGAACTTCGCTGCAGGCCCTGCGGCGCCTGCAGCCATGGCGCCACGCCCAGGCTCAGGTCCACCTCGAGCGCTCGCGTGTGGCCTACGATCTCTTGAATACGCCTAAGCGTGACGTCATGCTCGCACACAGTTGCGATGCCAGGGGTCCTTGGCCTTTCTCGCTTACCTGAACGGAAGTCTTCCGTTCTCGGTCCCGCAAAGCCAACGGAGAGCCTGGCCGTGCCCCTCGCAGAGCCTGCTAGCCACAGCACTGCGGACGCACCCGGTTCGGGCGCGCGGGGTGGGCGCGCACCGGCATGGCGGCTGCCCGGCTGGCTTGTCATCGGGCTGCCGGTCCTCGCCGCCCTGGTGGTGGGCGGTTACCGGCTCGGCGGCCCTTCACTCTGGCGAGACGAGGCTTACACGCTCGAGGTGGCGCGCCGCTCGTCCGGCCAGATCTTCAGCCTGCTGCTGCACGTTGATGCGGTACACGGCCCGTACTACCTGGGCATGCACGTCGTCGTCAGCCTCCTGGGCACGTCGGAGACTGCTCTCAGACTGCCCTCGCTGATCGCGACCAGCCTCGCGGCGGGAGCGCTGGCCGCGCTGGGCAGCCGCCTGGCGCGGGCGAGCGAGCTTCCCGTTCCGTCGGTCACCGGCCTTCTGGCCGGGCTGCTCTACGTGGCCGCGCCGCAGACCACGTACTACGCCCAGGACGCGCGGCCGTACGGGCTGGTCACCCTGTTCGCGGTCGCGGCGACCTACCTGCTGCTGGTGGCCATGCGGCCCGGCCGCAGCGGAGTGGGACGGTGGGTGGCCTACGCCGCGGCGATCGTGGCGACGGGGATGACGAGCCTGTTCGCGCTGCTGATCCTGGCCGCGCACGGCGTGACCCTGCTGCTGGCCCGCGACGGCGCGCACCTGCTGAAATGGCTGGCATCGGCCGCCGTGGCCGTCGCGGCACTTGGCCCGCTGATTGTGCTCGGCTACGGCCAGGACCGGACGCTCGGCTGGGTGGTCCGCCCCGGTGCCGACGCGGTGAGCGTCATGGTGACGTTGTTCGCCGGGTCGGGCGCACTGATCCCCCTGGTGGCCGGGCTCGCCGTGTGCGGTGTCGCGTCCGGGCTCGGCACCGCGGCTCGCCGGCGCGATGTGACCGTGGTCACGGTCGCGCTGCCCTGGCTGGTGCTGCCGCCGCTGATCCTGCTCGCCGCCTCGCTGGTCAAGCCGGTCTACGTCGAACGGTACGTGGTCTTCTGCCAGCCAGCGCTGGCTCTGCTCTGCGCGACCGGCCTGGCCTGGATAACCCGGCTGATCGCCACCTCGCCGGCCGGCCGGCGAGTTCCGGCGCTCGCCTGGGGCACACCAGCGGTGATCCTCGTCGCGCTCGCCGTGCTGGTCGCCGGGCCGCAGCGTGCCGCCCGGCTCACGTCGGCCCGGCCGGACAACCTGAGGGGCGTATCGGCAGTCGTCGCCGCGAACGAGCGGCCCGGCGACGTGGTGTTCTACCTGCCGTCCGAGGTGCGGGTGGTGAGCATGGCCTACCCGGCGCCGTTCGGCAAGCTCCGCGACCTGGCGCTGAGGCAATCACCGGTGGAGTCCGACAGCCTCACCGGGACCCAGGTCTGGGCACCGGTGCTGGCGAAGCGGTTCGCCGGGCCGCCACCGGTGCACCGGGTCTGGCTCGTCCAGTGGGCTGGCCAGCTCACGCTGCGCCCAAGCACCAAGATCGGCCTCGAAGAGCTGCTTCTGGTGCACCGCATGCACCTCGTCCGCCGCTGGACGGTGCAATCGGTTGTCCTGAGCCTGTACGCGAGGTAGGCCCCGGTGGCGGCTTGTCAGCCGTAGAGCGCCTCCAGGCCGGGTCGCGGCGCGTACGTCGCGAGCTTCTCGCGCAGCCGGCCCCTGCCGCGGTGCAGACGCGACATCACGGTGCCGATCGGCGTGCCCATCATCTCGGCGATCTCGCGGTACGGGTAGCCCTCGATGTCTGCGAGGTAGATGGCGACCCGGAAGTCCTCTGGCAGGTCGCGCAGCGCGTCCAGGATGTCGGAGTCGGCGAGCCGGTCCAGCGCCTCTGCCTCCGCCGAGCGCACCGGCGCGGACAGCCGGTCGGCGCTGACTTGCCAGTCTTCCTGGAATTCGGCTCCGGCTGCCTGGGCGGGCTCGCGCCGCCGCTTCCGGTAGCTGTTGATGAACGTGTTGGCCAGGATCCGGTGCAGCCATGCGCGCAGGTTCGTGCCCGGCCGGAACTGATGGAATGCGACGTAGGCCTTGGCGATCGTCTCCTGCACCAGGTCCTCGGCGTCGGTGGGGTTCTTGGTCATGCGGAGGGCTGCCGGGTACAGCTGGCCCATGAAGGGCACAACGTCTTGCTCGAACACCGCATTACGGTCCGGCGCCAGGTCGTCAGGCCTCATCGTCGCTCCGCTCCTCCGCCGACCGGTTTGGCCAGCTCATACCAGCTCATACACGTATACGGACGTAGCTGCGGGGGCAGCTGTTCATCGCGTCTGTCTCTCTATAGACGCACACGATTGCTCATGCGATGCGTGATCTGCGCAACAATGTGGTTACGCTGCGGAATCGCTCAGCCTGCGTTCAGGATCCGCCCAGCTATATCCGGCTATATCCAGCCGTGGTACCACATCCGCGAGTACCACGTCGCGTACGGCACCACCTGGGCAGCAAGCACCGGGTACATGTAGTAGAAGTCCCACAGGACGGCCAGCAGGTAACCGCCGACGGCAACGGCGCCCAGCCCGCGCCGGAACGGCGCGGCCCGGGCAGGGCCGATGATCAGCCCGAGGCACAGCGTGATCGCGATGACGAGGAACGGGTCGAAGACGACAGCGTAGAAGTAGAACTCGGTCCTGTGGTCGTGCAGGGCGAACCAGAACCATGGCAGCCACCCGGCGGCGATGCCCATGAGCACCGCGCCCGCCCGCCAGTCCCGCCGAGCGAGCCACCAGATCACGCAGGCCAGCAGCACCGGGATGGCCGTTGACCAGATGAACGGCGTGCCGATGGCCAGCACTTCCTGGGAGCAGTTCGGCACGCCGCAGGTCTTCGGTGTCGCGTAGTAGAACGAGACCGGCCGTGTGGTCCACAGCGACAGCCAGGTCCATGGCTGCGACTTGTACGGGTGCCCCGTTGTCAGGCCGAGGCCGAACTGGAGCATGAACTTGTTGTACTGATAGAACGAGTCCAGAGCCGACAGCACCGGCGTGTGGTCGCCGTGCTGGGCCGCCCAGTTCCTGTCGTAGCCGTAGGGCGACGCGAACCACCCACTCCAGGACGCAACGTAGGCCGCCAGCGGCACGACCGCGAACGAGATCGGCAGCCATTTCCCGTCGCGCAGCAGCGCACCCCGCCACGGCAGCGTGTACCCGGCCGCGCGGCGAGCGCCAAGATCCCATGCGATGGTCAGGACCGCAAACCCGGGCAGATACCAGATCCCGTTCCACTTGGAGGCGACGGCGCAGCCCAGGCACAGGCCGGCCGCCACCCGCCACCAGCGGATGCCGAGGGCCGGGCCTGCCTCGTCCGCCGTCTCGTCGGCCGCCGCCACCGCGATGCTGGCCCGCGAGCGGTCCCTGTCGATCACCAGGCAGCCGAACGCGGCGAGCACCCAGAACATCACGAAGATGTCGAGCAGCGCGGTCCGGCTCATGACGAGCTCGAGCCCGTCCAGGGCCAGCAGCAGGCCGGCGATGCAGCCGAGCAAGGTGGACCTGGTCATCCGGCGCGCGATCCGCGCGGTCATCAGGATGGCCAGCGAGCCCACGACGGCGACGGAAAACCGCCAGCCGAACGGCGTGAGCCCGAACATCCACTCGCCCACCGCGATGAGAACCTTGCCGAGCGGGGGATGCACGACGAGTTCGCCGCCCGTGGCCAGGATGTCGGTCTTGCCCTGGACCAGCAGCGCGTTCGCGTTCGACTTGTGGTTGATCTCCACGCCGTGGTGCAGGATTCCCCACGCGTCGCCGACGTAGTACGTCTCGTCGAATACGACGGCCTTGGGCACGCCCAGCCGGTAGAAACGCAGGAACGCGCCGAAGACCGTCACCAGCAGCGGCCCGACCCAGCCCCAGACCGGGCTGCCCGGTATCGGTGGAGCCAGCTGGTCCCGGAGGGCAGCGGCGCGGCTGGCCCGCTCGGCAGCCACAGGCTCGGTCTCGTATGCCGTCATTGCCTGCCATCGTAGGCCCCGCCCATCTCCCCAACCCTCTTCTCGGCGGTTAGCGTGGGGCACGAAATGGAACGAGCCAGTGAACGAGACAGCGGCATCGGGGCCTATCGTCACGTCACGGCCGATAACGAGCCCGGCGGCCCGGATGGGGCCCCAGAACGAGGTGCGGAACGGGCTCACGGACGGGCGGGCGGGACGCTCACGCTCGCCGCGGTGCCGATCGGCACGCCGCAGGATGCCTCGCCGCGACTGATCGCCGCGCTCGGCGAGGCGGCGGTCGTGGCGGCCGAGGACACGCGGCG
>JASHQP010000173.1 GCA_030039095.1 Streptosporangiaceae bacterium | reverse complement strand
CGGGCCGGCACCCCATCTACACCGAGCTGACCGCGGTGCCCGACGCCGACGGCGAGGCCGGCGACATCCAGTGGAACTTCGAGAAGTTCCTGGTCGGCCCGGACGGCACCGTGCTCGGGCGGTTCCGCCCGCGCACCGACCCGGAGGACCCCGCCCTGGTCGAGGCCATCGAGGACAGCCTGGCTGGCTAACCGGGGCGCCCAGGGCCGGGGAGGACCGCGGCGACGGGCATCAGGCGAGCGCCGCGGGACCCCGCTTGACCATCTGGTCGGCGATGATCGCACGCTGGATCTCGCTCGTGCCCTCCCAGATTCGCTCCACCCGCAGCTCGCGGAAGAACCGCTCGGCAACGTTCTCTCGCATGTAGCCGCGGCCGCCAAATACCTGGACGGCCCGGTCGGCCACCCGGCCGGCCATCTCCGACGCGTACAGCTTGGCCATCGAGCACTGGGCGTGCTGCACCTTCACGTCCGCGCCGGCGTCGATCGCGCGGGCGGTCTCGTACGTCAGCGAGCGCGCGGCGAACAGCTCGGTGAGGCTGTCGGCGAGCATCGCCTGGATCTGTCCCAGCTCGCTGATCGGCCTGCCCTGGACGCGCCGCTCCGCGGCGAAGCCGGTCATCTCCGCGGTGAGCCGCTCGGCCGCGCCGAGGCATCGAGCGGCGACCATCAGCCGCTCGAAGCGGAACCACTCGTATGCGAACGTCATCCCGTCGCCCTCGTCCCCGACCAGGTGCGAGGCTGGCACCCGGACGTCGGTGAACGCGACGATCGGGTGATGGTGGCTGATCGTGTGCGAGTAAGCGGGCGTGCGCACGACCTCGACGCCCGGGCTCGGCAGGTCGACAAGGAACATCGCGTGCTCGCCGTCGTGCTCGCCGCCGACGAGCTTGCCCTGGAAGAACGCGTAGTCGGCCGAGTTGTAGGACGTCACGTGCCACTTCTCGCCGTTGAGCACGTAGTCGTCGCCGTCCGGGCGCGCGGTCGCCTCGATCGCGTCCACGTCCGAGCCCGCGCCCTCCTCGGTGATCGCGTAGCACTCCTCGCGCTCGCCGCTGACGGTCGGCCGGACGAACCGGTCCATCTGGTACGGCGTGGCGACCGCGGGCAGCCAGGACGGGGGAGTGGACGCCGACCAGGCCAGCGCGTTGGTGACCCGGCCGACCTGCTCCTGGATCAGGACCTGCTGCAGCGACGTGCAGCCCTCGCCGCCGAGCTCGCGCGGCATGTTCGCCGCGGCGACGCCGAGTTCCCTGGCCCGCTCCGCATGCGCGGCCACGACGTCCTTTGGCAGGTCGCCCGCGTTCATCTCGGCGGTGACCTCGAACGGGATCAGCTCGTCGGCGAAGGTCCGGGCTCGCGCCTGGATCCGCAGGTCCTCGTCTGACAAACCGTACATCGCCCTCGCGTCTCCCGTTCCTCGCTGTGATTCATGATCCCGGAGGATTGTTCGCACATACGGCTACAAAGTCTCCGGGATCATGGAAATCAGCTCGCTGAGCCGATCCGTTCTTGACTGAACGTTCAGTCTATGCCAGCATCGAGGCCGTGCCAATGCTTCCTGCCGTTCCAGCTTCGGCCGACGCGGTTGTCGTCGGCGGCGGCACCGTCGGCGCCTGGTGCGCCTACTTTCTCCGGCAGGCCGGGCTCGACCAGGTGGTCCTGCTGGACAAGCGCACCCTCGGTCAGGGCGCGAGCAGCCGCGCGGCCGGCGTCGTCCGCACCCAGGGCGGCACCCGGTGGGCGGTCCAGCTCGGCGAGTGGTCCCGCCGGTTCTACCTCAGCCAGCACGAGATGCTCGGGATCGACTCCGGGTTCATCCCGCAGGGTTACCTGCTGCCGTGCTTCACCGAGGCCGATGTCGCTGCCGCGCACGCGCGCATGGAGATGCAGGTCTCGCTCGGCCTTCCGATCCAGTGGCTCGAGCCGGACGAGGTCGACCGGCTCAACCCCACCCTCGCTCCGGGGCTCACCCTCGGCGGAACGTTCTGCGCGGACGACGGCTACCTGACGCCGACCCGCAACGTGACCGCCTACGCGGTGGCGCTGGCGGTCAGCGGGGTCGCGATCAGCGAGCACACGGCGCTCACCGGCCTGGCCACCAGCGGCGACCGGGTGACCGGCGTGGACACGACACGAGGCCCGATCGACACCCCGCTCGTGGTGCTCACCGGCGGGCCCGAGCTCGCCGAGGTCGCCGGGCTTGCCAAGATCAGGGTCCCGGCCGGCGGCGTGCGCCACCAGGTCGCGGTCACCGAGCCGCATCCCGACCTGGATCCCGCGCGGGTGCCGATGGTCTTCGACCTGGCCGCAGGCCTGTACTGGCGGCCCGAGGAGAAGGGCCTGCTGTTCGGGATGAGCAACCCCGCGGAGCCGCCCGGCCCGGCGACCCAGATTGACGACGCGTACCTTGCGCTGATGCGCGAGCGGCTCGCCGAACTGGTCCCGGTTACCCGCGGGCTGGGCCTGCGCCGGATCTGGGCGGCGACCATCGAATACACACCCGATCACCTGCCGATCATCGGACCCGCGCTCATCGAGGACACCGCCCTGAACGGAGTCACCGTGGCCAGTGCCGCAGGCGTCGGGATGATGTGGGGACCGGGTGTCGCCAAAGCTGCGGCCGACGTGGCCCTGACCGGCAGCTCGGACGTGGTGGACACCGCGTCGCTGGGCCTGGACCGGTTCGACGCCGAGGGCAACAGCCGCCTGGGGACCGACCCGATCGCGCTCCCATTCCCGTCCGGCGGGCCGGCCAGTTGACTCGTTTTTCGGCCCGCCAACCGTTCCCTGCCCGCCAACCGTTCCCTGCCCGCCAACCGTTCCCGGCCCGCCCACCGTTCCCTGCCCGCCCACCCTTCCCCATCCCGCAGAGAGGACAGTCCACATGACCGAGACCCCGTACCTGGCCGAAGCCGCCACCGCCCAGCTCGAGGACTGGGGCCCGCTGGAGGAGGCGACCGGCGAGCCGATGCAGACCTCCGGCTACACCCTGTGGCAGGACGGCGAGCAGGAGAGCGGCGTCTGGGAGTGCACACCGGGGCCGTCCTACTGGAAGCTGGAGACCAACGAGTTCGTGACCATCCTGTCCGGCCGGATGACGGTGACCCCCGACGACGGGGCACCGCAGGACATCGGCCCGGGCGACACCGCTGTGTTCCCGCGCGGGTGGGCGGGCACCTGGCAGATCCACGAGACGATCCGCAAGCTCTACGTGATCTTCTGATCGCCCCCGCACCTGCTCACAGCGCCGCCCGTTGGCGCGCGGACGCGGCCGTCGGGCTCGCGCGGACGCCCCGTCGGGCTCGTGCGGACGCGGCTGTCGGGCTCGCGCGGACGCCCCGTCGGGCTCGCGCGG
>JASHQP010000172.1 GCA_030039095.1 Streptosporangiaceae bacterium | reverse complement strand
GCGCCGTCCTCATCGCGATCGCGCTGCTGGTCCCGTCCCCGGCCCGCCCGGAACGGCAGGGACTGCGCGCGGCCTGGCCCGCGATCCGGGACCGCCGCGTGGGAGTCGGCATGTGGCTGACCATGCTGGCTGGCGTCGCGTTCGGGGTATTCGACGTTCTGGCGCCGCTGCGGCTGAACAGGCTGGGCGCATCGGCCGTCATCATCGGGGCGACGTTCCTGGCATCGGCGGCGATCGAGACGGCCCTGTCACCGCTTGCCGGACGGCTGTCGGACCAGCGTGGCGGGCTGGTGCCAGTGCGGCTGTCACTGGCCGCCGCCGTCGTCGTCAGCCTGCTGGCGCCGGTGCTGGCGCCCGCGCCAGTGCTGATCGCGGTCCTCATCGTCGGCATGCCAGCTTTCGGAACGCTATTCGCCCCGGCGACCGCGCTGCTCAGCGCCGGCGCGGAGGAGCTGGGCCTGAACCAGGGCCTCGCATTCGGCCTGGGCAACATGGCCTGGGCCACGGGGCAGGCCGCCGCTGCCGCGGCGGGCGGGGCCATCGCCGAGGCGACGGCGGACGCCGTCCCGTACGGGCTGCTCGCCGCGATATGCCTGGCCACGCTGATCACGCTGCGCCCTGACCGATTCCGGCGGGCTCGGCGCCGCAGCGACGCCTCTGCCGCTCAGCAGGCCTGCACGGAAGATGCGTGAACGGCGCCAGGACCGCCAGTCACGATCGGCCTCCCAGCCCGCTGGTTTTTCGGCGCCATTCGCCTGGTCTTCAGAACTTTTCGGGCCCGGTTCGTGGTGGATCGACGCGAGTTGGACCAGTAGACATGGGTGGGCTCGCGGCTACCTGCCTTAGAGCGCACAGCCCACCGGACAACGGGGAGGGCGCGGTGGTCCTCTGCCGCGGGTCGTCGCGCCACCGCGCGCCACTGCGCCGGTTGCGCGCCCGTGCCAGTCCGCGACCGCACACGCGACATTCAAATGGCTGCTCGTACCAGGCAGAAACCTCTAGATCACGAGATCATCTGCCATGGCAGAATTGTCGGATGACTGACATACCGGGCGATGGCGCCGTCGAGGCGATAGCCCTGGAACTCGCCGCCTGCCGCCAGCGGGGCATCGAGCGGGTGGACGTCAGCTCGCACAACCAGACGGCCGTGCAGATACCCGTGCTGCAGCGTCTGGCCAGCGAATACGTAACGGTCAGGCAGCTTCACGCGCACGGCAGGATCCAGCAGCTCAAGTTCCTCTTCCGCGACTCGATAAAAGCCTTCGCCGTAGAAAACGAAGGAGATGCGCTGCTCGTGGGGGATCTGTTCTTCGGCGACTCCCTGAACCGGGTGACGAAGAGCGCGGGAGAACTGCTCGACCTGGCACGAAGGAAGTCAGGCTACCGCACCGAGGCCCTCTTCAGGCAGGCACGGAGGACGGCATTCACGGAATTCGCGCGGTTTCTTCCTGACTTTGTCGAAGACGCCAAGCTGGGGAACGCACGCAACGCACGGCCGGGGGCCGTGACGGCCGGAAGCGTGTCGGTGCTCCCCGAGCTGACCACGCCCGCCTATAACGAGAGCGCGCCCGATCCCGAGGTGCAGCGCCAGGAAGTGGAAACCGGGTACGTCGTCAACGGCGAGCACTTCACCCGGCTGCTCGCCGAGGCGGCGAACGCGACCATCGTGGGCTTCACGAACGAGAAACTGGCCTCGATGCTGCGGACGGCGCTGGACCGCAAGCGCGCCGCGCTGCAACGGCCCGACGCCTGCTGGGACTCCCTGCGCATCGTGTTCCTGAGCGACAAGCTGCTCGACCTGGTCAACGACGAGCGCAGGGAATACCCGAGCCAGGAGGAAGCCCTGCGCAGGCGGCGTGAGGCCGCGATGCACGGCCGCCGGACGGTCAGCGTCTTCCTGCGCGGGCTGCCGGGCGCGCGATGGACGACCTACGAATCGACTTACCTTCCCCCGCTCGTCGGCACGCTGTTCGAGATGCCGAACGGCCGGCGCACAGTCCAGCTGCTGATCCGGCGGCCGCAGCGGGCCGCCGAAGACCACCTCTACCTCCAGATGGAAGACACCCAGGGGCACTACTTCTCGGCAGCGTTCGAGGAGATCGTGCACAGCAGCGTGGATGACAACAAGGTCGTCCCGGTCGGCTCCCCGGTCGGCCCTCCCGATGCACAACGGTTCCGGGTCACCAGCACTCGCTACCGCCAGAATGTGCTGAAAGACCTCTCCCGCGCGACCGGATGGCTGCCGCTCGTTCTGGTCATCACCTGGCGGACCCGCGGCGGGCGCGCGGAGCCCCTGCTGCAGCTGCGGACCAAGCTGAATGCCGCTCGCGAGCTGGACAGGCTCAGCCACCTCTCCGGCCACATCCTCGAGGACGACCGTGCGCGGCTGCCGGACTTCGGGCTGGAAGACGTGGTCCCGATGCGAGCCGCCCGGCGCCGCGTGCAGATGGAGACGAGCGAGGAGGACAGCGGCGTACTGCTGCCGGTCGGGACCAGCAGCTACATTCATCCGGACAAGGAGAATCTGTTCTTCTTCGTGTACAGCTGCGAGTTCCCGGAAGGGTTTCAGCCATCCGGGCAGGCCGAGATGTACCCGGTGTCCCTGCCCGAGCTCATGTCCATTCGCGAGAACCAGACCCTGCGCTTGGCGCTGCAGCTCTGCGAATCCCCCCCGATGCGGGGAAAGGCCCGCACGGACGCGTTCGAGATTGCCGCCCTCAACCTGACGCTGCATGGGCATGGCGAAGTGGCCCGCAAGCTGACAAACGCCAGGTCCCATGGTTCCACGACCATTGCACGGGTCATGCCCGAAATACGGGAGCTTGAAGAACGAACCAGGCAGACCTGGTCTGGGCTCGAGCAGAACGAAGTCGTGCTGATGGGTCTGCCCGGGCTCCAGTACCGCGAGTTTTTTTCACTCGTGCTGCCGTATTACGCGAGTGTCGGCGTGGCCGAAGCCGCGCACCATATTAGGATTATCAACGACGACGAAAACGCGCGGCGAGCTGTCACGCGGCTTGCCAAGCTATATCACGATGAAAGCGTCATTGAGTCAATTCCGTTCGAGCTTTGACGCTCAGCTGCCGTCCCTACCTGAATGCAGTTCTCACAAGGTGGCTAAATGAATGACCGCATGCGCGTGAAGGACTTCTTCGACGGCGTGTACTCCACACACCACCGTTACTGGTGGCACGAGCCTGGCCGGTACGACCTGAACCCGAACGCCTATCCCTACTCGCTGCTGACGCAGCAGACCCTGCGGCTGCTCGCCGGCCGGCCGCACGGTCGCGCACTCGACCTCGGCGCGGGCGAGGGCTCTGACGCCATCCGCCTGGCGTTGCTGGGCTACGAGGTGCACGCCGTGGAGGTCAGCACGATCGGCGCCAAGAAGATCAAGGATTTCGCGCAGGAGGCCCGCGCCAAGCTGCGCGTCACCGCCAGCGACATCCGGGACTTCACCCCCGACGGTGCTTACGACGTGGTCATCTGCAATGGCGTGCTCCACTACGTCAAGGACAAGGAATCTGTCATCTCGCTCATGCAGAACGTCACCGCACCCGGCGGCCTGAACGTGATCTCCCTGTGGAGCACCTTCACCCCGGTCCCGGACTGCCACGAGATCGTCCCGGTCTACTGCGACGACGAGCGCGGCGTGGTGACCGGCAGCTACCAGGACTGGACGACGGAGTTCATCTACTACGACCGGAACAAGGCGGAAACCGCGCACTCCGACCTGGCGGCGCACAGCCACAGCCACCTCAAGCTGATCGCCACCAAGCCCGGAGCCTGACCCACCGGCCTGTGCAGGGCGGCCAATCTCGCCGGCCATCACCGGGCTGGCACGCGCTCATTTCACGGAATCACCCAGATTTCTTTCACTTTCGCCCCCCTTCGGCATTAGTCGGCTGCGGCTCGGAACCTCTTCACAGGTCTTTCTTGCGACCGTGAAGCCACGGGCAGTGGCGGCACGGAACAGGGAAGCGATGGTGAAGACGATGAGGCAGTTCGATGGCGTGGACAAGATCCCGGCGCAGCGCAGCCACGCTGACGATGCTGCGGATGACCAGCGGCGTACGGGCCCGGCCCGCGGCAGCACAGGCCCGGCCCGCGGCAGCACAGGCCCGGCGGACACAGGCCCGGCCAGCGGGGCCAGCCCGGAAGGGCGGTTCCTGGCCAGCCCCGGCAAGCCGATGAGCCGGCTGATCTCGGATCTCGAGGAGCGGTGCGCCGCAGCACTGGTGCGGGTCCGGGTGACCGCGGCCGGCCTGGACCACGCGATCAGCACGGCCAGCGAGCGCCGGGCACATCACCGCGGGGGCGACCGCCCGTGGCTACTGCGGCTGACGATCCCGGTGGCCGCCGCGGCCGAGGCGCTGACGGCGTTCGTGGCCATGGAGGTGCTGGTATCGATGGCCGGGCTCGCCTTCGGCCTGGCAGTCATGACCGCCCTGGTCGGTGCCGGCACGGCATGCATGATCGCCAACCGGCGCCTGCACCGGCTGGCCGTGCCGGCCACCGCGAGGGCGATAGAAATCGCGTTCGTCGCCGCGCTGACCCTGCTGCGGTTCGTGAGCCTGGACGTGCAGAGCTCGGACGCGATGGCCGCGCTCGGCGGCGCGGCTCTGGCCGCTCTCATCAGCGCGGTCGCGCTGCTGGCCATCGAAGAGATCGTGGTCGAGACCGACACGTTCGGCGTCTTCCTGAGCCGGCTGCGGGTCTGGTCCCGCCGCCGCACGTCGGCGCGCGCCAGGTCCCGGCTGGCCGGATGCCAGGCCCGGCTGGACGCCACCGGCGAGAAGTTCGAGCAGCACTTCCTGAACTTCCTGCTCATGGCCGAGGGGTTCCCCCTGGCCGAGGCACAGCAGCGCGCCAGGGCGCTGCGGGCCGCGATCTGCAGGACCGGCCAGATCGCGAGCGACTCATGAAGCGTGCGCTGATCGCCATGGCCGCCGCGACCGCGCTCCTGCTGGCCGGGTGCTCGCCGCTGGCCGAGATGGTCACCATGCAGGGCCACTCGGTCCCGGCGTGCGGGCACCCGGACGGGGTGGTGCTGATCGTCGGCGCGCACCGGGACACGCCGGCACCGGCGGTGCTGGAACCCCGGGTCGCCTGCCTGGTGACCGCCGCGATCGAGCACGGCAAGCCGGTCATCCTCGTCGACGCGACCGGCCAGCCGGACGTCGTCACGCCGCGCCTGCTGAGCGTGACGGGCGGCACGCTGGCTCAGCAGGACTCGCCGCGGGTCGCGCAGGACGTGCGGCGCGTCAACGACGCGATCGCCGGCCTGCGCCCCAGGGCCCCGGGCGTGGACGATCTCGCCGCCCTCGACCTGGCCGCGGATGCCGCACAGGCCGACAGCCTCCCGCACGCCGTGCTGGTCCTGCTGGATTCCGGCCTCGACGACCGCGGTGCGCTCAGCTTCACCACGGCGGGCATGCTGGCGGCGCAACCCTCCGAGGTGGCCCGCCAGCTCACGGCCACGGGCAACGAGCCGCACCTGCGCGGCTTCACCGTCGAACTGGTCGGCATCGGCTTCACCGCGCCGCCGCAGCCGCCGCTGGACGCGAAGTGGCGCGGCAACCTCACTGCAATCTGGCAGGCGGTCGTGACGTCGGCCGGGGCGGCGGCCGTGGTCATCCCGCAGCCCGGCGCGGGCGCCTCGGTCCGGACCGGCGAGCCGGTGAAGCTGGTCACGGTGCCTGCGGATGACCCGGTGCGCCCGGCCCCGGGCGCGCACATCGTGTTCACCGGCGCCTCGCCGGTCCGGTTCGAGCCCAACACCACGGTCTTCGCCGATCCCGCTGCCGCGGTGCGGGCGCTGCGGCCGATCGCCGAGTGGCTCGCGGCGGACCGTTCAAGGCACGCGACGCTGATCGGTACGACGGCCGATGTCGGGCCCATGAGCGGGCAGGTCGCGCTGTCGCGGCTGCGGGCGGGCAAGGTGCGCGCCGTGCTGCTGGCTCTGGGCGCGTCACGTGGCCAGATCACGCTCGACGGCGTCGGCAGCGACTTCGCTGCGTTCGTGCCCGACCGGAACGCGTCAGGCACGCTGCTCGCGGGGCCCGCGACCCTCAACCGCTCGGTCCGCATCACCCTCGGCAGCTGACCGGCGATCACGAGCATCCCGGCGTCACCGGGTTTCAAAGGGGACTGTGCGCAGGTCGTCAAGGCCGCCTTGCCAGAGCCAGGTATAGCGGCGGCGGGTCGGGCCGAAGGTAGTAAAGGTCCTGAGGGCGCCCAGCCGGGCCCGCCGCAGTGGCTGAGGCCACCGGTAGGCGAGCACGCCGTACCAGTACGACCATTTCTGCACCATAGAGGCGACCGGCATCCAGCGTGCCTGCCATTGCGCCAGGCCCTGCTCTACCGTGGCGGCGGCGCTGACCGAGCTGGCCAGTTGCACCGCGTTCGCGATCGCGAGTCCCGCGCCCTGACCGAGGTTTGGGGGCTGACCGTGCGCGGCGTCGCCGAGGATGCACGCTCGGCCTGCAGTCCAGCCGCGGACGATGACGTGAGCGTTGGTGTGGTGCACCGCCCGGGCCGGGTCGATCCGGCGGAGAAGGTCCTCGTGGCCTGGGAAGCACTCAGCCCAGCGGCCGATGTCGACGGGGACGGCGCTCGCCCGGCCGTCGGCTTCGGGTGCCATCAGGGCGAGGTAAAGGTCATCCGGGCTGCAGGGCGTGACCAGCAGGCGATTCCTCCCGCCCCAGTACTCGACGCTGAGTTTGTCGCGCTCTTCGGGCTGCCGAGGAATGAGCAGCCTGGTCGCCCCCTCCGGCAGGGCCTTCACCGCGACGCCCAGACCGAGTGACTGGCGGATGCTGGAGGCCACGCCGTCGGCGCCGACGACGAGGTCAGCCTCGACCGGCTGGCCTGCCCCGCGGAGCGTGAGCCGACCCTCTGGGGTGGCCGCCACGCCGACGGACTCGGTCGCGATCTCAACACCGGCCGCGACAGCCGCGGAAGCAATCGCGCGGTGCAGGTCGGTTCGCAGCACCGCGTACACGCGGATGCCCCTGGCGTCGCGGGCCAGGGTCCGGCCCGACGTCACATCCACGATGTCCATCCGGTCCAGCCGGGTCGCCCGGGCCAGCGCGTCACCAGAGATCCCCATGTCGTCGAGTGCGCGCAGCCCGTTCTCCTTCAGGTACAGGCCCGCACCGATCTCCCTCAGTTCGGCTGCCCGCTCGTGCACCCGTACCGACCAGCCGCGACGCGCCAGGGCTAGCGCACCCGCCAGGCCGGCCAGGCCGCCGCCGACGATCTCGGCCCGGCCCTTCACCCGCCCCCCTCTCCGGCGACGCCCGCACCAGCCGCGCGCCGCTTCCTGGCGTCCTCATCGGTGCCTCCCGCCAGGAATGGCAGGACTGCCTCGTGGAATGCGTCTGGCCGCTCGAACTGCGGCCAGTGCCCGCACTGGTCGAGCACGACGAGCCGACTGCCGGGCAAGGCCGTGGCGATCTGGCGGCCTGAACTCAGTGGGGTGATCTGATCGTCGCGACCCCAGACCAGAAGCGCGGGAGGGACGATCTCGGCCCAACGGGTAAACAGGTTGCGCCGCCGGATCTCCGGCGTCTGCAGCTCCAGGGCCTTGCGCATGGCGTCAATCGCACCCGGACGGGAGTAGATGGCTTGCCTGCACGCGACGAGCTCCTCGTCGGCCGTGACCGTGCGGGAGAACAGCAGAGCGACCCGGTCCCGCACGAGCGCGTGGGTCGGGGTCTTCACCGCTGCCATCGATGCGTCCCGAATCCGCTGCATGACGGCGGGGTCGAACGTGTTGCCGCCGGCCCCGACGAGCACCAAGCGGGTAACCCGCGCCGGGTGGCCGACCGCGTAGGAAGCGGCAATCCAGCCGCCGAGCGACTGGCCGATCAGGACCGCTTCGGCCAGCCCGAACGTGTCCAGGAATGCGTTCAGATGACGGCAGTAACCGTCGATCTCGTAGGAGCGCTCGGGCGCGCCGGACCAGCCATGAGCGGGAAGGTCATAGGCCAGAACGTGGTGGTCACGTGACAGCGCGGCGAGATTACGGATGAACGCCTCGGCATGGCCACCGGTGCCATGCAGGCAAACCAGCGGCGGCGCGCCACGGGGACCGGCCTCGATCACCCGGGTTTCGACGCCGTCGATCACAACACCGTGAACGGCAAGCGCGTTCGCGGCCGACGCGGCGAGCCAGAAACTCTCAGTCATCCGGCCCCCCGGGGTCGCTGGCCGTCTGGAGCACGTCGGCCGCGGCGGCCACGATGGCCGAGTACCCGGTACAGCGGCAGATGTTAGCGTCGATGACCTGGCGGGCGTCGCAGCCCGAGCCGGTGGCGTTCGCGTACCGGGCGGCAGAAAAAACCAGCGTGAGCATGCCGGGGGTGCAGAACCCGCACTGGAAGGCGTTCCGGGAGAGAAAGGCCGCGCGCAGCCGCGCGGCAAGCTGCGCGTCGATGAAGTCCAGCCCTTCGACCGTGGTGACCTGCCGGGCGCCGACCGCGTGGCTGAGCACCAGGCAGCTGCGCACGGGTTCGCCGTCGAGCAGCACCGTGCACACCCCGCACACGCCGTGCTCGCAAGCCAGGTGAGTGCCGCGGAACGTGGTGCGGGAACGTATCAGATCGGCCAAGGTCCAGTTGGCAGGGACGCCGTCGAGCGGCACGTCCTGGCCGTTGACCCCGACGGTGTCGGCCTTCTGCTGAGTGGTCACCGGATCACGCCCTTTCCGACGGACGGCGGGGGCTGAGCAGATCGCTGATCAGGTCGGCCAGCCAGTCGTACGGGACGCTGGTCGCCGCGCCTGCAGCGCGGCCGGCCTGCTCGACCGATTCGGCCGAACAGCGCGGCTCACCCTCGGGCCTGGTGACCAGGAACCTGGCTCCGCAGCGCAGCGCCACCCCGACCCGGGCGTGCGCCGGGCCTCGGCCTGGGTCCGGCGCGTGGTCGGCCAGCCACCCGATGGCGGCGGCAGGAATCCAGGAGCGCTGCTCGCCGACCTCGGTGAAGCCCGCCACGTGGCCGTTGCCGTGGGCGGGCCATTCCAGCGCGGTGACAAGCAGCTCGCTGCGATCGGCGGCAGGGCGCAGCGCGGACAGCTCGTCACCGGTCAGACGGACGGCCGAGCCGTCCCGCCGCAGCCCGGTCAGCGCCGCGCCACCGACCAGCGCAGCCAGCGGAAGTTCTGAGGTGGGATGACCGTGGCAAAAGTTCCCGCCGACGGTGGCGAGCGTCCTGACCGGTGCCACCGCGACATGCCCGGCGGCCGCGGCGAGCAGCGATCCGGCCAGGTCCGGGTGTGCGGTGAGCTCGGCGAGGCGGACCGCGGCCCCGATCCTGATCATTGGAACGCCAGGCACGGCTTCGACCGCGCGGCACTCGGGGATCGCGGAGATGTCGATCAGCGTGGCCGGCCGGCGCAGGCCCTGGCCCATCTCGCTGAGCAGCCCCTGTCCCCCGGCGAGGAACATCGCGTCCCCGTCCGAGCGTGACCAGGCGTCGAGTGCGTCCGCGACGGTCGGCGGTCTGAGGTAGCTGAGCGGCGGGAGTTTCACCGGGCACCAGCCCCGAGCGTCGCGCCAGCCCGCCAGGCGGCGCCTGCCGCTATGAGGTCGGCGAAGCGTATCGGCAGCGCGTTGACCCGGAACCCGGTCGGCAGCAGGGCGTCGGTGACCGCGGTGGCCACCGCTCCCGGCGCACCGATCGCCCCGTCCTCGCCCGCGCCACGGACGCCGAGCACGTTGCCGGTGGCCGGGGTCTCCAGGTGGTGAACCTCGACCTGCGGCATGTCGAGCGCACGAGGCATCCGGTAGTCGAACAGGCTCCTGGTGGCCTGGCGGCCGCTGGGGCCGTAGCTGATCTCCTCGAACAGGGCCTCGCCGATACCCTGCGCGACGCCGCCGCGGATCTGCTCGGCCAGCAACTCCGGGGTGATCACCCGGCCTACGTCGCTGACCACGACGTACTTATCGATGCGCAGCTCGCCTGTGAGCGTGTCAACGGCAACCCCGCAGCCGTGGAAGCCGTACGGCGAGGTGAACCCCTTGGCCGGCCGGTAAGTCGAGAACTCGGCCAGCCCGGGCGGCATCTCGTCGGGCAGGTCGCTCATCCGGAAGTACGCGATCTCGCACAGCTCCATGAGGCCGACGATCTGCCCGTCCATCGAGGCCACGCCGCGGTCGGTGAGCTGCACGTCGTCGACCCTCACGCCGAGCTGGTGGGCGCCTATCGCGCACAGCTTGGCCGCGACGGACCTGGCGGCCAGGCTGACCGCGCCGCCGGCCACTACGGTGACCCGGCTGCCCCAGGAGCCTGAGCCGTACATTCCTTCATCCGAGCCGTTGGACCTGACCCGAACCTGGGTCCGGTCGATGTGCAGCACCTCAGCTGCAAGCTGGGCAAACGTCGTCTCGTGCGCCTGGCCCGAGGACGTGGCGGAGATCCGCACCTCGGCGGTGCAGTCGGGGTTCAGCCGGACGAACGCGTCCTCCCAGTCGGTGACCACCCGCAGCCCCAGGCCGTCCATAGACACCGCGGACGGCTCGACAAGCGCGCTCATCCCGATGCCGATGAGCTCCTGCGCGCCAGCCTCGCGACGGCGGGCCTGCTCGGCGCGCAGCTCCGCATAGCCGAGCCGGGCGAGCATCAGCTCGAACGCGGTCCGGTAGCGGCCCGGGTCATAAGGCACGCCCGCGGCGTTGCGGGTCGGCACGTCCTCGGGCAGGAAATTCTGCCGCTGGATGTCGGCGAAGTCCACGCCGGTGTCCGAGGCGATGTCCTGCAGCAGCCGCTCCACGATGAACACGCCGACCGGCGCCGCGACACCCCGGTAGGTGCCGAGCGGTGGCTTGTCCGTCGCCACGGCGCGGCTCCGGTAGGAGTAGTCGCCCAGGTCGTATATGGACGGCAACCGGACCGGGACAGCCGCAGCCTCGATGGCCGAGGACAGCGGGGACACCGAGTACGCGCCGACGTCCGACAGGCAGTCGACGTGCATGCCGAGCACCTTGCCCGCCGGGCTGTAGGCCACCGCCACATCGTTGACCTCGTCACGGCCGTGCGGCGCGTTGGTCAGGTGCTCGATCGTGTCCTCGATCCACCGGACCGGTCGGCCGGTCTGCATGGCGAGCAGGCAGACCGCGATCTCTTCCCTGGGTACCGCGATCTTGATGCCGAATCCGCCGCCGATATCCGGCGCGATGACCTCGACACGGGACTCCGGCAGCCCGAGCACCTCGACCAGCACGCGCTTGAGCATCACCGGGATCTGCGTGCTGCTGTACAGCCGGAGCTGGCCGCCGGTCATCTCGGCCAGGCAGCCGCGCGGTTCCATCGGCACCGCGGTGACCCGGCCAGTCCGGAACCTGCCGCGCGCCATCCGCGCGCCGGGCATGGACCGCAGCCTGGCAATGTGCGATTCGGCGGACTCGCCAGCGGCCGCCACTGGGTATGCCTCGCCGGTCGACGCGGCACCGTGCGCGGCCGCCTCGTACAGGACGTTCGTGCCGGTCCCTGGGCGCAGCAGGATGTCCCCGGCGGCGGCCCGCTCGACATCGGTCACCGCGGGCAGCTCGCTGATCGTGACCGCGACCAGCGACGCTGCGTGCTGAGCCTCATGCGCGGTGACGGCGGCCACGGCAGCCACCGGGTCGCCGGCGTACAGCACCCGCTCGTCCGGCAGGCACCAGTAGTCATAGCTGGCATGCGAGGCAATGCGCCAGCTGCACGGCATCGGCTTGGATCGGGCAACGGCGTCGCGGCCGGTCAGACCAGCGACAGCTGGGCCGTTCGGGGCGAGCGCCGGAGACAGGTTCACCTCCACGATCTCGCCATGGGCGACGGGGCTGCGGGCGAAAGCAGCCTCGAGGCAGCCCTCCGCCCGGATATCGGCGATGTACCGTGCCTTCCCCTCGACAAACCTGCTGACGGACTGGCGGGCATTCCGGGTCGTGCGTGCAGCCGTGGCCTGGGCTGCCGCGCGCTGCTCCTCCTGGGTGCCGGTTGAGACGCTCAAATCACATACGCTCCCTCAGGCCCAGGGGTTGGCCCGGTACCCGGCACGACGTCGGAACCTGGCACGAAGAACTCGAGGCGCATCCCGTCCGGATCAGTGATCAGGATGCTTCGCTTGGCGGGCGAGTCGATCTGCAGCAGGACCGGCACACCGTGCGCGGCAAGTCGACCTCGAGCCTCCTCGAGCTCGTCCTCGCCGAGCTGCAGCCCGAAGTGATGCAGTCCCGGTGCAATGTCACCGCCGACCGGGATCAGCCCGATGTCAGGCCCGCCAAGTTCGCCGCCCAGAACCGCGTAACCGCCATCCGCGCCGCCGGCCAGCAGGTGCAACCCGACGACCTCGGTGTAGAAGCTGATCGCCCGCGGCAGGTCCCGGACGGCGAACGTCGCCCGTGAGGTACGGATCGGGTGCAGCACAGCGTCGTTGACCCGCGCATAGTGAGGATCCGGGTCGAACAGCGGCTCGGCGTTCGGCTGCACCGCTTCGGGGTCCCAGACACCGGTAAGCAGCTGGTCACCGACGGCCTTGTAGATGCCTCGCCAGTCCCGCGTGGCATCGGCATACATCTCCAGGTAGTTGCCCTCGGGGTCGAACAGGTACACGCTGTGCGCGATCTGGTGGTCGGCCGTTCGGTGCAGCGCAAGCCCGGCCGCGACGGCCCTCCGGTAGGCGGCGACAAGGTTCGCTTCCGTGGCCATCTCGAAGCCAAGATGGTTCAGGCCGGGAGTGGTGCCGCGTCCTTTCGGCACCTGGACCTGCCCGTCCCGCCCTATGCGGGCCTGGCTGGAGATCCCCATCAGCGCCACGTCGTGATGGCTGTTCCCGTTGCTGAGGAAGACCGCCTGGATCCCCGGCTCGCGGAATACCAACGTGAGCCCGCAGACCCGCTGGTAGAAGTCCAGCGATGCCTCCACGTCACGGACGAAGAAGTTGCCGTGGGCCAGCCGCCGCGGCCCGAACCGGATGCCCTCCCACAATTGCGTCTGAGCAAGCTGAGTGCTCACGATGCCTCCGTTTCCTGTGCCTGCCTACGTCAGCGGACCGGCCTGGCTAACCGCCGAGGCCGCGGGCCGCGACCGCCTCGATCTCGACCATGAACTCGGGGCGGACCAGCCGGGAGACCACCAGCAGCGTGTTCGGCGGGTAGTCGCCGGCCGGGTATAGCTCGGCGAACAGTTTTTCCCGGGCCTGGTAGAAGGCCTCGATGTAGGCGGGATCCGACACATAGGTGGTGAACTTCGTGACGTGTTCCAGGCCCATGCCGGCGGCGGCCAGCACCGCCTGCAGGTTCGTGAACACCTGCCGGGTCTGTGCCGCGAAATCATCGCGACCTACCAGCTGGCCATCCGTTCCCACCGCGACCTGGCCGGCTATGAACAGCAGCTCGCTTTGCGACACGACCCTGCTGCCATGCGAGTACAGCCCGATCGGCGGTGCCAGCCCGCCGGGCTTCACCAGGGACGGCCGGGACTTGGCCGGTTCGGGACTCATAAGCTTGCCACCTCCGGTTGAGACACGCCTAGTTCACTCGACACGAGCGACTGCCGCAGACCTCGCGTCATGATGAGGTAGCAGCCGCCACTGACCACGATGCCCACGATCCATGAGATGTCACCGCCATCGAGCGCCTGGGCGACTGGCCCCTGATAGAAGCCAAGGTTGGCGAAGATCCACTCGACCCCGAAGCCCAGGAAGAAACTGACAAGGCCTGCCGCGTTGAACGCGCCGTAGATGCCGTCCGGCTTGAAGATCGAGGCGATGTCGTAGTGACCCTTGCGAACGAAGTAGAAGTCGACCAGGTTGATAGCCGACCACGGGATCAGCAGGATCAGCAGCACGCTCAGCATGTCCGTAAAGGTTGTTGCGAAGCTCCGCGCGTACAAGATCGCGGCGATGAGGCATAGCACCGAGATCGGGGCGAGTGCGGCGAGTCGCACGGACACCCGCGGTGTCACGGGACGCGGGCGCCGCTGGAGCGAGGTTACGATGCTCACGCTGGTGTTGCCGCCCGCGTACAGCGACAGCGAGCCCTGCAGGACCAGGATCAGCATGATGATGATCGCGAAGATGTAGGTGAAGCCGGTGCCGAGGCTGTTGGTCACTGCGACCACAGAGCCGAGCGTGTCGGGGCTGAATCCGGTGATCGACGTGATGTAGGCGCCCAGTATGAACAGCCAGATCCCGGAGATCGCGATGCCGCCGTACGACCACCAGGCGGTCGCCCTGACCGAGGACTCCGGCGGCATGTACCGGGAGTAGTCGGCGACGTATGGCGCATAGCCGGCCGCGTAAATGAAAGTCAGGGCCACCCCGCCGAGGAACAGGCCTTCGCTGAAACCGCCGTGCAGATTCGATGTCGTCGGGTGCGGGATCCCGCTGTGGGCGAAGAGCAGGCCGGTGAAGATGCCGAACACGATGACTGCCCCGACGCTCAGGTACTTGCCCAGCTGGTGCGAGAAGCTGTAACCGAACAGCGCGACGAAGAACGTTATTACGGTCACGATAACGACGACCAGGTAGACGTTGACTCCCCAAACGGCATTCGCTACCAGGCCGGCGATGGCCGGGTTGGCGGCGAAGAAGCCGATGTAGGCGACCTCGGCCACGAGCATCGGTACCACTCCGCCGACGTAGCCGAACTGGGCCCGGCTCTGGATCATCTGCGGTATGCCGAGCTTCGGGCCCTGGGCGGAATGGAACGCGGCAAGGAACGTCCCGAGCCCGAAGCCGATCACAATAGCCAGGATCGACCAGCCGAACCCGACGCCCTTCGCCACGAGCAGCGCCCCGGTGGCGACGCTGATGATCACCGTATTGGCGCCGAACCAGAGCGTAAACAGGTTCCATGGCTTCCCATGCCGCTCGGACAGCGGGATGAAGTCGATGGTGTGGGTCTCAACGCTGAGGCCGCTGGTCCCTTCCGGTACCGGTCTGGTATTGCTCATCGGTTGCTCCTCCTTCGATCCCGCTGCGCCGGGCTGAACGCCTACGGCACCGCCTCCGGCAGCGGGGAAGCTGCGAATTGCGTCGTGATCTCGCCGATCTGGTCGATGTAGCTGACTAGCACGTCACCGGGCGACAGGAAGCGCGGTGGCGTGCGGCCCAAGCCGACGCCCGCGGGAGTGCCGGTGAAGATGAGGTCACCGGGCAGCAGCGTGACGACGGCCGAGAGCCGGGCGATGAGCTCGGGAACGGGAAAGATCATGTCCCGCGTCCGCCCCTTCTGCACCTCCTCACCGTTGAGAATGCAGCCGAGCACGAGGTCATCGGGATTGTCGAGCTCGTCGACCGTGACCACGACTGGCCCTGTGGGCCCGAAACCCTCGTACGATTTACCGAGGCTGAACTGCGGCGACGGCGGGGTGAGCTGGAGCCTTCGCTCCGAAAGGTCCTGGCCGACACATACACCGGCGACGCAATCCCAGGCGGTCTCCGCGGCGACCCGCTGCGCTGTCCGGCCGATGATAACGACGAGCTCGACCTCCCAGTCCACGTCGCCGGGCGGCAGGTGCACCTCTGCATGCGGCCCAGTGATGCATGTTGGGAACTTCGTGAATGTGCTCGGCACGGGCGGCACGCCAAGACCGGTCTCGTCGGCGTGTTCGCGGTAGTTCATTCCGATACCGAAGACCTGCCGCGGCCGTGGCACCGGGGCCAGCAGGTCCGCAGAGGCAACCGGAATCGTTCCGGAGGGGTTGGCGGAGGCCGCCCAATCCCGGAACTCAGTCCAGCGCTCCAGCAATCCGAGCGGGTCGGCTGGGAAGAGGCCGCCGCTGACCGCTTCCACGTCGACGGCTCCGCCGTCCGACAGGATGTGCCAGCGACCACGCACGTTGGCCAGGCGCATCGGCTACTCCCCCCAAAACGTGATCACTTGCGTAGGGGACACGCTAGAACAGCTACAACCATGATGCAAGAGATAATCCATTATTTTCACTTCCTTCCTCTCATCGTCCAACAGTCCATGACTGGTAGCCTGATGAGTTATGGCGAACGGCCCGGACAAGACCACCCTCGGAGAGGTCGTCTACTCATCGCTGCGGACGAGCATCCTCGCTGGCCAGCTCCGGCCAGGGCAACGGCTCAAGGTCTCCGACCTGGCAGTTGAGCACGGCGTGAGCCTGAACGTCGTCCGGGAGGCGCTGAACCGCCTCACCGGTGAGCAACTCGTGCGCGCCTCGCCGAAGATCGGCTTTGCTGTCACCGATCTGTCCCTAGAGGGGTTGTCCGACCTTGTCGCCGTGCGCGTCGCGATCGAGAGCGCAGCCCTGCGATGGGCCATCGAGCGTGGCGATGTGGCCTGGGAATCCCAGGTGGTCGCCGCGCACTACCGCCTGGCGAACACCTCGGAGACCGAGGGGCAGCCGCCAGTCCTCACCAACGAGTGGATCCAGGTCCACTCGGAGTTTCATACTCAGATCCTCAGCGCGTGCGGCAGCCCGCGGATGCGCGAGATCACCCGTTCGCTGTCGGACGCGGCCCAGATCTACCGCCGCTGGTCGCTGTCTTTGCCACACCCGGACCGCGATGTCGCGGGCGAACATGCGGACCTCGTCGATGCGGTGCTCGCGCGCGATGCCGACCGCGCCGCGGCCGCCCTCACCGCGCACATCGAGCGAACCAGGGACACCGTCCTCACGAACGTCGCTAGGGACGACTCATCAGCGGCCGAGCCAGGCATCGACGCGCTCCCGGCGCCAACTTGACCTGGGCGGCCGCGAGGCCTCACGACATCGGGGGCAGCAGGCTCATCATGACCTGCCAGGGCCGGGCGGTGATCCTGAGCAGCCCGCCGACGACGGCTGCGGTCAGGTCCGTCAGGCGCCGCCCTCGGCGGCAGTGGCCTTCGCGGCCCAGTACGCGCCCTGCGTCTGGTCGGGACGGTCGTAATTGTCGTGCCAGTTCCACCAGTCGTACGGCGCGCTCTGCGGATAGCCGTCGGGCGAGTCCTCCCACGTCTCCTGCCGACCGAGCGGGCTCAGGTCGAGGTAGCTCCAGGTGCTGCCCAGCGCCTCGTCGCCCCGGTTGTTGAGGAAGTAGGTGCGGAACACCCGGCCGCCGTCGCGGTAGAACGCGTTCGTGCCGTGATACTCGTCCACGCCGAAGTCGGCGTCCCACTCGTCGGTAATCGTGTACCAGGGCATCGTCCAGCCCATCCGCTTCTTCAGCCGCGCGATATCCGCCTGTGATCCGCGCGAGGCGTAGGCGAACGTGATGTCGCGCGCGTTGAGGTGGACGATGTCGGCGACCTGGTCGGCCATCATCGAGCAGCCATAGCACGCGTGATCCGGCCAGCCGGCCACGCCGGGCTCGAAGAACGCACGGTAGATGATCAGCTGACGGCGCCCCTCGAACAGGTCGGCCAGGCTCGCCTTGCCGCCCGGCCCATCGAACGCGTAGGCCTTCCGCACTTCCAGCCACGGCATCCGCCGCCGCTGCGCGGCGAGCGCGTCGTGTGCGCGGGTCACGTCCTTCTCCTGCACCAGCAGCCGCTGGCGGGCCTCTTCCCACTCCCGCTCGGTCACGATCTCTGGGGTCTGCATCGCAGTGTCCGCCTTCCTTCGGGTGTCGTGCTTTCTCGGGGGGCGGCTAGCCCGCGCCACGGTCGAGGTGGTCCCTCAGCGCGCCGAGCGCGCCGTCCCAGTCGCGGGCGAGCGCGGCCAGGAACTGCTGGGCCACCTGCATCGGCGCGGAACGCAGCCGGTACCGCACCCGGCGCCGCTCCCCCGGCTCGGCCGTGACCAGTCCGGCCTCGGCCAGCAGGCCAAGGTGCTTGGCGATCGCCTGCCGGGTGATCGGGAGGCGGCCGGCCAGGTCCGTGGCCGTGGCCGGCCCGCCCGACGCCAGCGCGGCCAGGATGGCGCGCCGGGTCGGGTCGGCCAGGGCGGTGAAGACCTGCTCGGCTACCGCCTCGATATCAGGCGGCATCGAGGTAATCGGCCAGCTCACCGAGTTCCTTCGCCCAGCCCTCGGTGTTGCCGTCGAGCGCCTTGCGGTAGACGTCCTCGGGAAGCTGCGCGAACCCGGACTCGACCACGGTCAGCCGGGTGCCCGCGCCGGACGGCTCGAGCGTGAACTCCACGTAGGTGCGCCGCGGGTCTTCCTCGGGCAGCCCGTAGATGTGCCAGGTGTAGCCGAACACGACCGGCTCCTCCACACGCTCCACCCGCATGTCGGCGGTGAACCCCTCTTCGTCCCACCTCATCCACGCCGACCCGCCCGGCCGCAGGTCGATCTGCGCTCCGGCGGTACCGAACCACCTGCCCAGCCCCTCGGCCGTGGTCAGCGCCGCCCACACCTTGGCAGGCGGGTGAGCGAGCTCCACAGTCCGCTCGATGCGATCAGGAAAACCCATGACGACCTCCGTCGTGTAGCAA
>JASHQP010000171.1 GCA_030039095.1 Streptosporangiaceae bacterium | reverse complement strand
GCCTAGTTCGGCGACGATTTCCTCGTAGTCAAGGCCCTGTTTGCGCAGGTCCCTGGCTCGGGCTCGGAGGTCGTCCTTGGCGTTGGGGCGCCAGGTCCACGGCTGTGGCGGCTCACCGCGGAGCACCTCGTTCAGGGTCCGATTGCTGGTGATGGCGAGCAGCTCCTTGATCTCGCGGCGGGACTTGCCCGCGCGGCGGAGTGCTATGGCCTGTTCGCGTAACTGAATGAACGCTGCTTTATGTGTCATATTCGAATATTAAATCTAGCCACCGACAAAACGGAGCGACCGAGGCTGGCCTATTCACGGCTCGTGGCGGCGCCCGGGCGCGGGGGTCCGCTGCGCCGCAGGTGACAGTCCACACAGATGAGGCCATGGCGGAACGGGCCGGGCAGCCGGGCGGTATCCTGCGAGGGTCGGGAGCGTGAACTGTCCCGGGGGAGTGCACCAGCGGCTGTCAGCCCGGGTGCCTGCAGCGATACCGAGGAGCCGAGCCGAGTGACTCTGAGCGGTCCGGCCGCCGTCATCATCCTTGCGGCGGGCGAGGGCACCCGAATGAAGAACCAGACACCCAAGGTGCTCAACCAGGTGTGCGGCCGGAGCATGCTCGGGCATGTCCTGGCGGCCTCGAGAGAGCTGGAACCGGGGCGTCTCATCGTCGTGACGGGGCATGGCCGCGACAAGGTCACCGCGCACCTGGCCGAGCACGCCGCCGACGCCGAGATCGTGGTGCAGGACCGGCGCGGCGGGACCGGGCACGCGGTGCGCGTGGTCATCGAGGCCGTCGGGCTGATCCACGGCACGGTGGTCGTGACCTACGCAGACACCCCGCTGCTGCGCGGGAGCACGCTCAACGAGCTCGTCGCGGCGCACCGGACGCAGGACGCGGCGGTCACCGTGCTCACCGCCAGGCTGGACGAGCCCAAGGGCTACGGCCGGATCATCAGGGACGCCGGCGGCGCGTTCACCGGCATCATCGAGGAAACGGACGCCACCCCGGAGCAGCGGGCGATCACCGAGATCAACTCGGGCATGTACGCGTTCGACGGCGACCTGCTCGCCGACACGGTCAAGCGCGTGCCGACAGATAATGCCAAGGGCGAGGAGTACCTCACCGACGTCGTGTCGATCCTGCGCGGCGACGGCTACCCGGTGGCGACGGCCGCGTGCGCCGACTCCCAGGAGGTCCTGGGCGTGAACGACCAGGCCCAGCTGGCCTGGGCGCGGCGGGTGCTGAACGAGCGGCTGCTCGAGGACTGGATGCGCGCCGGGGTGACGATCGCCGACCCGGCGACCACCTGGATCGACGTGGGCGTCACGCTCGAGCCCGGCGTCTACCTCGGCCCATCGACCCAGCTCGAAGGCAGCACCGCGGTCGCGGCCGGGGCGAAGGTCGGCCCCGGCTGCATGCTGCGGGACACCACGGTCGCCGCCGGCGCGACCGTGGTCAACTCCGTCTGCGAATCAGCGGTGATCGGGCCCGGCGTGACCGTCGGGCCATTTGCTCATCTGAGCGGGGGACGAACCCAGTAGGGAAGTAGGGAGAGGCCAGGATCCGTGTCCAGCATTACCGCCGCCAACCAGAAGAAGCTGCTACTACTCTCCGGCCGATCCCACCCAGAGCTCACCGACGAGATAGCCGGCTGCCTGGGCGTCGAGCCCACCCCGACCACGCTCTACGACTTCGCCAACGGAGAGATCTTCGTCCGGTTCCTCGAGTCCGTGCGGGGCTGCGACGCGTTCGTGCTGCAGAGCCACACGTCGCCGATCAACCAGTGGATCATGGAACAACTGATCATGGTGGACGCGCTCAAGCGCGCGTCGGCGAAGCGGATCACCGTGGTCACCCCGTTCTTCGGCTACGCTCGCCAGGACAAGAAGAGCCGCGGCAGGGAGCCGATCTCGGCGCGGCTCATCGCCGACCTGTTCCTCACCGCTGGCGCTGACCGGATCATGGCCGTGGACCTGCACACCGCGCAGATCCAGGGCTTCTTCGACGGCCCGGTCGACCACCTGTTCGCGCTGCCGATCCTCGCCTCGTATCTCGAGGAGAAGCTCGATGTGAGCCGCGTCACCGTGGTGGCGCCGGACGCTGGGCGGGTGCGCGTGTGTGAGCGGTGGACCGACCGGCTCGGCTGCCCGCTGGCGATCATTCACAAGCGGCGCGACCCCGACGTCGCCAACCAGGTCAAGGTTCTCGAGGTGGTAGGCCAGGTCAAGGGGCGGACCTGCATCATCGTGGACGACATGATCGACACCGGCTCCACGATCGTCAACGCCGTCGACGCGCTCTTCAACCAGGGCGCGGCCCAGGTGATCGTCACCGCCACGCACGGCGTGCTGTCCGGGCCCGCTGTCGACCTGCTGAAGAACTCATCGATCAGCGAGGTGGTCGTCACCAACACGCTGCCGATCCTGAACGAGAAGCGTTTCGACAAACTCACCGTGCTCTCGATCGCGCCGCTGATCGCCAGGGCGATCAGCGAGGTATTCAGCGACGGGTCGGTCACGAGCCTGTTCGACGGCCAGAGCTGACTGATCATCGGCCGGCTGGGCCGAGCACGACGTGGTCGGCCGGAGGTGACCGCTGGCCCCGCCCCCCAACCTCGAAGGGAGGCCAGCGACCACCAGCTCTATCGCCCCCGGACCGCGCCCCCGCAAGGCTGTCCGAGAACGTGGACGACTGTTCCGTTTCGCACCGGCCACAGGAGGAGGAGTTCCGGAGGCCGGCTCGAGCAGGAGCAGCGCGTTCACCGAAAGCATGACCGCGTGGCCTTGCGTCGCGATTGAGTACCGATTGCGTCGCCCTGCCCGCCCGGACCTGCGCCGGGGCCGCTACCGCCGGGCGTGCCAATACCACCGCAACGGCGAAAAGGCGAGGCGCCATTCCCCAACCGGGCCTTCAAGGATGAGCGCCAGCGTGGCGGCGTGGCGTTACGTCATGATTGAGCGATAATTGAGAAATTCGGTCAGCCGGCCGGCGGCCGGAAGACGGATGGGCCCGGGAGACGGCGGGGAGTGGCGGGCTCGGACGGGGCGGCAGGGGTGCGGTTTCGGATACTCGGGCCGCTCGAGGTCTGGACCGGCCAGGACTGGAGCGGCATCGGAGCGCCCAAGTGGCGCGCGCTGCTTGGCGCGCTGCTGCTGAACCCGGGCCAGGCGGTCTCCACCGACCGGCTCATTGCCGAGCTGTGGGGTGACGAGCCGCCGGAACGGGCCGCGAACCTGGTCAGTGTGTACGTTCTCCGACTCAGGCGCGTCCTCGGCGACCCCGAGGGCCGGGTGCTCACCACGCGCGCGCCCGGATACCGGTTGCTGCTGCAGCCGGGAGATCTGGACGCTGAGAGCTTCGAGACCCTGGTGGCGCAGGGCAGGAGGGCACTGGCCGGGGCCGATCCGCGGGGGGCCGCCGAGGCGCTGGCCGAGGCGCTCGGGCTGTGGCGGGGCAGGGCGCTTGCCGATGTGCCGCCCTCCACGCTGGTGACCGCCGAGGCCGACCGGCTCGAGGAGTCCCGGCTGACCGCCCTCGAGCTGCGGATCGAGGCCGACATGGCCTGTGGCCTGCATGCTCAGCTGGTGCCGGAGCTGCGAAGGCTGCTGTCCGACCAGCCGCTCAGGGAGGGGCTGTGGGGGCTGCTGATCAGGGCCCTGGATGGCGCCGGGCGTCACGCGGAGGCGCTGGCGGCATACGGGCAGGCTCGCGAAGTGATCTCCGATGAGCTTGGTGTCGATCCCGGGCCGGAACTGCAGCGCCTGTACCAGGCACTGCTCACCGCGGACTCGGCGGCGCCGATCGCCGGCCGGCAGCCCGCCGCGGCCGGGGCGGTGCACGTCTCGGTACCGCCCGCCAGGGAGCCAGCCGACCCGGGGGCCCGCAGGCCCGGACCGGGGTCACCATCGCGACGGGCGCCGGCCCAGCTGCCCTCCGCTGTGGCGGACTTCACCGGCCGCGACGGGGACCTGGAACAGCTCCGGGCCGCGGTGTCCGAGGCGCGGCGAGGCGAAAACCCCGCGGTAGCCGTCGCGGTGGTTGCGGGCGCGCCTGGCCTTGGAAAGAGCGCACTGGCCATTCATGCGGCGCACGCGCTGCGCCCAGAATTCCCTGACGGCCAGCTCTACGTCAGCCTGCTCGGCGGTAGTGAACAGCCGGTGGCTTCCGAGGACGTGCTCGCCAGGTTCCTGCGGGATCTTGGGGTGGACGGGACCCGCGTGCCGCTCGACGCCGAGGAACGTGCTGCCCTGTACCGTACCCGGCTCGCCGAGCGGCAGATGCTGATCGTGCTCGACGACGCGAGGGATGCGGCCCAGGTCCGGCCCCTGTTGCCCGGCACCGGCTCGTGCTCCGTGATCGTGACCTCTCGGCACAAGCTCTCCGATCTCGTTGGCAGCCATCTGATAGACCTCGACGTGCTGGACGACACGGAGTCGGCTGAGCTGTTCAACCGCGTCGTCGGGTCGGATCGCGCCAAGGCCGAGCCCGACGCGGCGCGTGACGTGCTCGCGGTCTGCGCGGGCTTGCCGTTGGCGATCAGGATCGCGGGCGCACGGCTGGCAGCGCGCCGCAACTGGAGCGTCAGTACACTCGCCGGCCGGCTTGCCGACCAGCGCCGCCGGATGGACGAGTTCAAAGCGGGCGACTTGGCCGTGCGTGCCTGCTTCCAGGTCAGCTTCGACGCGCTGCCGCGCAGTATGACCGGCGGCGATCTCGACCCAGCGCACGCCTTCCGGATGCTGGGCGTCTGGCAAGGTCCGTCGATCGAGCTGCACGCGGCGGCCGCGCTCATCGGAGCGTCCGAGGAACACGTGGCCGATGTCCTCGAGGTTCTGATCGATGCGCACCTGCTCGAATGCCCGGCGCCGGACCGCTACCGACTGCACGACCTGCTGCGCGCGTACGCGGCGGAACGAGCGGAGGCCGAGGAGCCGCCGGCCGAGATCGAGGACGCGATGCGCCGGGTACTCGGCTGGTACCTGCGCACGGCGGACGCGGCCGCGAGCGTGGTCGCGCCGTACCGGGACCGGGTCCCGCTCGATCCGGCGCCTCCCGGCATCGAGCCGCTGGGCTTTGCCACCGCGGAAGAGGCCCTCGGCTGGTGTGAGCAGGAGCGCGGCAATCTGGTCGCGGCAACGCATCAGGCGGCCGCCCACGGCCTGCACGACGTTGCCTGGAAGCTTCCCGTGGCCGCGACCGTGTGTTTCGATCGCCTCGGCTGCCGTGCCGAATGGCTCACAACGCATCACACCGCCCTGGCCAGCGCGCGGGAACTGGGGGACCGGCCGGGCGAGGCCTGGGTGCTGACGAACATCGGCACCGTGCTCGGCCAGCAGCACGTGGACGGGGCCATCGGCTACTTCGAGCAGGCGCTGGTCATCGCCCGCGAGGTCGGCGACCCGCAGGATGAGTCGCGGGCCGCGAACAACCTGGCCTTCACCTACCTGAACCTGGAGCGGTACGAAGAGGCGGTCGGGCCGCTGCTCGATGCCCTCGAACTGCAGCGAGAGCTTGGCCGGCGATACGGTGAGGCCGTCGCGCTGTGCAACCTCGGCGAGGCGTACGTGGAACTCGGGCGTTACGACGAGGCGATCGCCCGGTCGCAGGAAGCCCTGGCCATGGCTCACGAGATCGGCTCGGTGCGGGACGAGGGCTACGCACTGCACAACCTGGGCCGCGCCGATCTGGGGCTGGGACGGCTGGCCGAGGCGGCCGACATGTTCGAGCGGGCACTGCCCTTTCATCGCGCGGTCGGCGACAGGTACGGCGAGGCCCACGATCTGCGGCGGATCGGCGCCGTCCACTCCCGGGCGGGACGGCCGGACCAGGCCCGCGAGGCGTGGACCCAGGCCTGTGGCATCTTCGAGGCCCTGGGTGAGGACAGGCGTACCGCCGAACTCCGTGCCCAGCTCGCGGAACTGAGCTCCCTGGGCTAAATGGGCCCAGAGTTACTCGAGTGAGAGAACTGCGAAGGAATTGTGAGTTTCATGGATATTTAACCAACATTTAGCCAACATCGTCATGCTCGAGGCTTTATGCTGCTGGTTCGTGCGGGGCCCAGGTTCATCGGAACCAGGACACGAAGGGGAATGAAGATGACAGAGTCCACCAATACCGATCCGGTGAGTCCCACCACAGATCCGTCTTCGCCGTCCAATCCCTATATGGACGGGCCCAACAGCCCGGCGGATGGGGCCAAGCCGGTGACCGACCCCTACATGGACACACCGGACGAGCCGCAGGCGGATCCTGACACCGATCAGGCCTAGCGCGGCGGCGATGCCGAGCGGCGGCAACCGGCCCGGTTGCCGCCGCTTTCGCTGTCCGGCCCGGCGTTCGCTTCGGCCCTTCGGTGTGCGTGGCGCCAGCGTCTCGGTGTGCGTGGCGCCAGCGCCGGCCGTTCTCGGCTAAACTCCTGGGGATCATCCTGGTGTAGTTGAGGAGTTCCACCGTGCCTGAGGTACGTATCGCCGCTGAGCCCCGCACCGAGTTCGGAAAGGGCCCGGCCCGCAGGGAGCGGCGCGCCGGCCGGGTTCCCGCCGTCCTGTACGGCCACGGAACCGAGCCGCGCCACGTCAGCCTGCCCGGCCACGAGGTGCTGCTGGCGCTGCGCACCGCGAACGTGCTGATCCGGCTCGAGGGCCTGCCCGGCGGCAGTCAGCTCGCCTTGCCCAAGGCGGTCCAGCGGGACGCGATCAGGGGCTCCGTCGAGCACGTCGACCTGATCATGGTCAGGCGTGGCGAGAAGGTCACCGTCGACGTCCCGATCAACGTGACCGGTGAGGCGGCCCCGGATGGGCTGCTCGACCAGCAGCTCGTCCAGATCTCCGTCGAGGCCGAGGCCACGAACATCCCGCCGGGCATCGAGGTCGACGTGGAGGGCATGGCCATCGGCGCCTCCGTGCATGCCGGCGACCTCACGCTGCCGAGCGGCGTGACGCTCGCCGTCGAGCCCGACATCCTGGTGCTGCACGTGATCGCAGCGCCGACCGCGGAGCAGCTCGAGGCCGAGCTTGGCGTGCCCGAGGGCGAGGAGGCCGAGGCCGCCGAGGCTCCGCCGGAGGCTCCGGCTCCGCCGGCCGGCGAGGCCGAGCCGCCCGCGGCCTCTGCCGAGCAGCCGTCCTGAGACCTGGACGACGATCCGGGTATGGCATGGATGGGGTCAGCACCGAGCGATGGCTCATAGCCGGGCTCGGCAACCCGGGCAGCGAGTACGCGGGCAACCGGCACAACTGCGGGTTCATGGTCGCCGACGTGCTCGCCGGCCGGATGCGCGCGCCATTCAAGCGGGACCGGTCGCGCGCGCGGGTCGCCACCGGCCGGCTCGCCGGCTATCCGGTCACGCTCGCGAAGCCGCAGACGTTCATGAACCTGTCCGGCGGCCCGGTTGCGGCGCTGCGGACCTTCTACAAGGTCCCGGCGGACCGCATCGTGGTGATCCACGACGAGCTGGACATACCGTTCGGCGCGATCAGGCTCAAGCAGGGCGGCGGGGACAACGGCCACAACGGCCTGCGGTCGGTGACCGCCGCCCTGGGCACGCGCGACTACCTGCGGGTTCGCGTAGGTATCGGCCGGCCGCCCGGGCGGATGGACCCGGCGGACTTCGTGCTGCACGACTTCTCCGCCGCGGAGCGGAAAGTACTGCCCGATGTGCTCGAACGCTGCGCCGACGCGGTGGAGGTCCTGCTGCAGCGGGGCTTGGCCGCGGCGCAGAACGAGTTCCATGGCGCCGCAGAGTCGGCGCAACCGTAGCGTAAAGGCAACCATAAATGATCTCTGATGACGACCGTCTCGCCGCCGACCTGGCCACGGAGGCGGGGCGCCGGCTGATGGCCCTGCGCGCGGCCGGCGGCACGGCCGACGACCTGCGGCGGGCCGGAGACCGGAGCCCACACGAATTCCTCGCCGCCGAGCTCGCGCGGCAGCGGCCCGGCGACGCGGTGCTGTCCGAGGAGGGCGCCGACGACCCGGCCCGGCTCTCGGCCGGCCGCGTCTGGATCGTGGATCCGCTGGACGGGACGCGGGAGTTCGGTGAGCCGGGCCGCAGCGACTGGGCGGTGCACGTCGCGTTGTGGGAGCGCGGCGAGCTGACCGCCGGCGCGGTCGCGCTCCCGGCTCAGGGCAAGACGCTGTGCACCGCCGACCCGCCGGCGCCGCCCGCCGCCCCGTCAGGCACGCTCCGCCTCGTGGTCAGTCGCACCAGGCCGCCGGAGTTCATGACGCGGCTGGCGGGCAAGCTCGGCGCTGAGCTGGCGCCACTGGGCTCGGCAGGTGCCAAGGCAGCGGCGGTGATCTGCGGTGACGCCGGGGCGTACGTGCACAGCGGGGGGCAGTACGAATGGGATTCGGCCGCCCCGGTCGCCGTCGCGGTTGCGGCGGGCCTGCACGCGTCCAGGATTGACGGCTCCAGGCTTTCCTACAACCAGGCGGAGCCGTCACTGCCGGATATCCTGATCTGTCAGGCCGCGCTCGCTGATCCGCTGCTCGAGGCGATCAGCTCGGTTCGATAGTCCTCGCCACCACCCTTGGAGCTCTCCCGATGGCCACGCCGCCGCGTTCCGACTACCAGCTATCGCAGCTCGACATGCTCGAGGCCGAGTCGATCCACGTGATCCGGGAGGTGGCCGCCGAGTTCGAGCGGCCGGTGCTGCTGTTCTCCGGCGGCAAGGACTCGGTCGTGATGCTGGCCCTGGCCGAGCGCGCGTTCTGGCCTGCGCGGCTCCCGTTCCCGGTGATGCACGTGGACACCGGGCACAACTTCCCCGAGGTCATCGAGTTCCGGGACCGGCGGGTGCGGCAGAGCGACGCCCGGCTGATCGTTGCGTCGGTGCAGGACTCGATCGACGCCGGCCGGGTTGCCGACGAGACCGGCCGCTGGGCCAGCCGGAACCGGCTGCAGACCACCACGCTGCTGGATGCGATCGAGGGGCACCGGTTCGACGCGGTGTTCGGCGGCGCGAGACGCGACGAGGAGAAGGCCAGAGCGAAGGAGCGCATGTTCTCCTTCCGCGACGAGTTCGGGCAGTGGGACCCGAAGAACCAGCGGCCCGAGCTGTGGAATCTCTACAACACCAAGCTGCACCGCGGCGAGCACATCCGGGTGTTCCCGCTGTCCAACTGGACCGAGCTCGATATCTGGCACTACATCTGGCGGGAAGAGCTCGAGATCCCGTCCATCTACTACGCGCACCAGCGCCAGGTGTTCGAGCGCGACGGCATCCTGCTGGCCGGCAGCTCGCATGTGACGCGGGGTGAGGACGAGCCGCTCTACGAGGCGAGCGTCCGCTACCGGACGGTCGGGGACATGACGTGCACCGGGGCTGTCGAGTCGACGGCCGCGACGATCCCCGAGGTGATCGCCGAGATCGCGGCGACCCGGATCACCGAGCGGGGCCAGACTCGCGCCGACGACCGCACCAGCGAGGCGGCGATGGAAGACCGCAAGCGGGAGGGCTACTTCTGATGACGAATCCAGAGACCGGTCAGGATCGTGAGGGCCGTCAGGATTGTGAGGATCGTGAGGGCCGCCAGGATCGTGAGATGGTCGGGCAGCCTGCACCGGACCGGCACATCGACATGCTGCGGCTGGCCACCGCCGGGTCGGTCGACGACGGCAAGAGCACGCTCATCGGGCGGCTGCTGTTCGACTCCAAGGCCATCTTCGAGGACCAGCTCGCGGCCGTCGAGCGGACCAGCAAGGACCGCGGCGAGGAATACACGAACCTGGCCCTGCTGACCGACGGGCTGCGGGCCGAGCGCGAGCAGGGCATCACGATCGACGTGGCCTACCGCTATTTCGCCACGCCGCGGCGGAAGTTCATCATCGCCGACACCCCCGGTCACATCCAGTACACCAGGAACATGGTCACCGGCGCGTCAACCGCCGACCTGGCGATCGTCCTGGTCGACGCCCGCAACGGGCTGACCGAGCAGAGCAGGCGGCACGCGTTCCTCGCCACGCTGCTGCGGGTCCCGCACCTGGTGCTCGCGGTGAACAAGATGGACCTCGTCGACTACGACGCGGCGGTGTTCGAGCGGATCGCGGAGGAGTTCACGTCGTTCGCGGCCAAGCTGGACATCGGCGACCTGACGTTCATCCCCATTTCCGCCCTGCACGGTGACAACGTGGTGCAGCGCTCGGCGAGCATGCCGTGGTACGACGGCCCGTCGCTGCTGCATCACCTCGAGCACGTGCACATCGCATCGGACCGGAACCTCATCGACGTCAGGTTCCCGGTGCAGTACGTGATCCGGCCGCACCAGGCCACCGACCCGGAACTGCACGACTACCGCGGCTACGCGGGCCAGGTCGCTGGCGGCGTGCTCAAGCCCGGCGACGAGGTGATGCACCTCCCGTCGGGGCTGACGACCACGATCTCGCGCATCGACACCGCGCACGGCCCCGTGGCCGAGGCCTTCGCGCCGATGTCGGTGACGCTGCTGCTGGACGACGATCTCGACGTGTCCAGGGGCGACATGTTCTGCCGGCCGCACAACCAGCCGCCGGCAGCCCAGGACGTCGAGGCGCGGGTCTGCTGGATGACCGACGCCCGGTCGCTCAGCCCGCGCAGCCGGCTGATCGTGAAGCACACCACCCGGACCGTGAAGGCGATCGTCCGCGACCTGCACTACCGGCTGGACGTGAACACCCTGCACCGGGACGAGGCCGCCACCCAGCTCGGCCTCAACGAGATCGGGCGGGTGACGCTGCGGCTCACCCAGCCGGTGTTCTGCGACCCCTATACCCGCAACCGGCTGACCGGCTCCCTGATCCTGATCGACGAGGCCACCAACGCCACCGTCGGCGCCGCCGTGATCACCGACGCCCGGTAGGCGGCGCGGCGGCCTGCTTACCTGTACGCCCAGATCTTCAGGTACTGCACCTTGATGGTGACGGGGCTGGTGGCGTCGTTGTCCGAATGCGGGTCGACGTCGGTCGTCAGATAGATCGTCAGCGGGTCGCCGGTCACGTTGCTGTTGGCGAAGCTCGCGTACAGCTTCCCGTCGTAGTAGACGGCGAAGAAGCCCTTGGTGTACACGATGTCGACGGTGTGCCAGCCGGGAGTCAGGTTCCCCGTCTTCGTGGGCAGCGGCGTGCCGTGGAACCATCCATCGTTCACCGTCGACACGTTGTAGGACGGCGTGCCGCGGTCGTCGGTGCCGCTGTGCCAGGAGACCGCGTTCACGCCGGTGGGGGGCTGGGTCTCCACCCCGTCGAGCTCGCCGGCCTCCGGCCAGCTGGCGGCGTCGGCCAGCCAGAATGCTGTCCAGTTGGCGATGCTCCCTGGCTTGCCCGGGCAGGCCGGGAAGTAGATCGCGGCCTGGATGACGGCAGAGGAGTACGCGCCGGGGCTGGCGAGCGCCGCACAGCTGTCCTTGTCGCCCGTGGTCGTCAGCAGCAGGTTGCCGCCCGGGCCGGTGGTTACGGTGCCGTCTGCCGCCCAGCCGTGCCCGGTGCAGGTCGAGGCCGACGCCCACGAGCCCAGGCCGGCCCCGGTCTCGCTCACCAGCAGCGAGCCCTCGTAGCTGCTCACCGCCGGAGTGGTGCTGCTGGGCTTCGGCCGTGCCGACGCCCGCGCCCGCGGCGATGCGGAAGGGCTAGCCCCGTGGCCTGCCGCGGGGGTGGGGGCCGTTCCGTGGGTGGTGGTGTCTGCCTGGTCGGCGGCGCCCGCCCGATGGGACACGGCGGCGAACGCGGATATGGCGACGACGAGAACGGTGCCGACTGCGGCGAAGACGACGGCGACGAGACGGCCCCGGCCCATCCCCGGCCGGCGCTCCTGCGCTCGCCGCATGTCATGCATGGACACCACTCTCCTCGTGCGTGCACACGGGCTGCCATCGGTCCCGGACCGGGATCGCCGCGCGGTGGCGCCCTGTGATCTGCGGGTTACCATTCGGGGAATGGCCTGCGACAGACGACGATACGTGGGCAATCCTAGATCTGGCGGGGCAAAGGCCAAATTGGCGGCCGGCCCCGGCCGGCGGCCGGTCCCCGGTGCCGTGCGGCGGCACGGGGTGGCAAGCTGAGCCCGTGACGAGATTCCGCGATCTGGCCGACTATGTCGCGATACCCAGGGTGACCGCGCTGCGGCTGTCCCCCGACGGGTCCTGGCTCGCGGCCGCGGTGCAGACCGCCGGCGGCGAGCCGCAGAAGTACCTGACCAGCATCTGGCGGATCGACCCCCGCGCCCAGGGCGCGCGGCCGGTGCGGCTGACCCGAGGCGCCGAGGGCGAAGGCGACCCCGTGTTCCTTGCCGACGGCTCGCTCCTGTTCGTCTCGAGGCGACCGGGATCGCCGGCCGGAACGCAAAGCAACGGCGAACTGCCGAAGGACAAGCCGGCGCTCTGGCTGCTGCCGGCGGGAGGCGGCGAAGCCCGCCGGGTCGCGGCCCCGGCCGGAGGCGTCGCCGGCGTCACCGCCGCGCGCGGGAGCCAGTCCGTCGTGTTCGCCGTCCCCACGCTGCGCGGGGCCAGCGGCGCCGACGACGACCTCAGCCGGCGCAAGGCGCGCAAGGACGCCGGCGTCACGGCGATCCTGCACGAGTCCGGGCCGGTCCGTTACTGGGATCACGACCTTGGCCCGGACACCCTGCGGCTGCGGTTCGCCGAGATCGCCGACGCCGCCGGCGACGCCGAGCCGCAGACCCGCGATCTCACCCCCGACCCGGGACGCGCGCTCGACGAGAACACGTTCGACATCAGCCCGGACGGCGGGGCCGTGGCCACCGGCTGGTCGGTGTGGGACGCGGCGGCGAACCAGACCGAGGAGATCGTCGTCATCGACACCGCGACCGGGCAGCGGCGGACCCTGCTGGCGGCACCCGGCGCCACCTTCGGCGGCCCGAGCATCTCGCCGGACGGCCGGCTCGTCGTGTGCCTGCAATCGGGACACGACACCTACGACGCCCCCGGCGACGTGACCCTGGTCGTGGCGCCGCTGGACGGTGGGGCCGCACCGCGTGATCTCCTCGCTGGGTTCGACCGGCGGCCGCAGGAGATCGCGTGGGCGCCGGACTCAGGCTCGGTCTACTTCACCGCCGACGACCGCGGCAGGCGGCCGGTGTTCCGCGTGGAGCTAGATTCCGGCGAGGTCACCAGGCTGACCGGCGAGCGCGCGTACGAGAGCCTGTGCCCGGCACCGGACGGCCGGTTCCTCTACGCGCTGCGCTCGGCCGTCGACCAGCCGCCGGCGCCGGTGCGGATCGACGTCACGGCCCCGGGCGCGCAGCCCACGCCGCTGGCGAGCCCGGGCTCCCCGCTGGACCTGCCCGGGCGGCTCGAGGAGATCGAGACCCGGGCCGACGACGGGACACCGGTCCGGGCGTGGCTGGTGCTGCCGGACGGCGCGAGCGAGGGCCGCCCCGTGCCGCTGCTGCTGTGGGCGCACGGCGGCCCGGTGATGAGCTGGAACGCCTGGTCCTGGCGGTGGAACCCGTGGCTGATGGCCGCCAGGGGGTACGCGGTGCTGCTGCCGGACCCCGCCCTGTCGACCGGTTACGGCCAGGCGTTCATCGCCCGTGGCCACGGGGCCTGGGGACAGCGGCCCTTCACCGACCTGATGACGATCACCGACGCGGCCGTGGCCAGGCCCGACATCGACGGCACGCGCACCGCGATGATGGGCGGCTCGTTCGGCGGCTACATGGCCAACTGGATGGCCGGCCACACCGACCGGTTCACCGCGATCGTCAGCCACGCCGGGCTGTGGGTCCTCGACCAGATGTTCGGCACCACCGACCTGCCGTCGTACTGGCGCCGCACGTTCGGGGACCCGGTTACCCAGCCCGAGCGCTACGTGGCCAACTCGCCCAACCGCAGCCTCGGCGCGATCGGCACGCCGATGCTGGTGATCCACGGCGACAAGGACTACCGCGTGCCGCTCGGTGAGGCGCTGCGGCTCTGGGCGGACGCGCAGGGCAAGGTCCCCGGCGCCCGGTTCCTCTACTTCCCCGACGAGAACCACTGGATCCTCAAGCCCGGTCACGTGACGGTCTGGTACGAGACCATCTTCGCCTTCCTCGCCGAGCACGTGCTGGGCGAGCCGTGGCGGCGACCGGAGCTGCTGTGAGAATGGGCAGATGACCCGGGCGGAACTGGACAAGAGGCCCGGCGACGTCGCCGCGATGTTCGACGGCCTTGCCGACCGCTATGACCTGCTCAACGACGTGCTGTCGCTGGGGCAGGACCGGTACTGGCGGAAGGTCGTGGCCCGGGCCGTCGGCGCGGGCCCGGGCGAGCTGGTGCTCGACCTCGCCGCGGGCACCGGCACCTCGTCGCGGGCGTTCACCGGAGCCGGTGCGCGGTGCGTCGCCTGTGACTTCTCCCTCGGCATGCTGCGGGCCGGTGCCGCCAAGCCCGCGGCCAGGGTCCGGTTCGTGGCCGGGGATGCCCTGCATCTACCGTTCCGGGATCTGCACTTCGACGCGGTGACGATCTCGTTCGGGCTGCGGAATGTCGTTGATCCGGATGCCGCCCTGAACGAGATGCTGCGGGTGACCAGGCCCGGCGGCCGGCTGGTGGTGTGCGAGTTCAGCCACCTGCCGGCGCGCAGGCTCGACGCGGTCTACTCCCGGTACCTGGCCGCCGCTCTGCCGATGATTGCGCGGAGCGTGTCCGGCAGCGGCGAGGCGTACAGCTATCTGGCCGAGTCGATCGCTGACTGGCCCGCCCAGCCCGATCTCGCCCGGCGGATCGCCGCGGCGGGGTGGCGCGGCGTGCGCTGGCGCAACGTGACCATGGGGGTGGTCGCCGTGCACGTGGCGCGGCGGCCGGGATGAAGCGGGAAGGGGATGTGGGCGGGACCGTGCGGCATACGGTCTAGACTGCGAACGAACCACTTGTGAAGCCGTTCACAAGACAAGTCAGGAATTCCTTTCGTGTCTCAGCAAGCTTCCCCCGACAGCGCAGACGTGATCGTCGTTGGCGCCGGCCCGGCCGGATCCGCCACCGCCTTCCACCTCGCCTCGGCAGGCCTGGACGTGCTCGTCCTGGAGAAGAGCCGGTTCCCGCGGGAGAAGGTCTGCGGCGACGGGCTGGCCCCGCGCGCGGTCAAGGCGCTGACCGGAATGGGCGTGCCGCTCGGCGAGAGCGATGGCTGGGTTCGCAGCAAGGGCCTGCGGATCGTCGGCGGCGGCGGCCGGATCGAGCTGAACTGGCCGGAGCTGTCCAGCTACCCGGGATACAGCCTGACCCGGAGCAGGCTCGACTTCGACGAGACCCTGGCCCGGCATGCGCAGAAGGCCGGCGCCCGGCTGCTGGAAGGCGTCAACGTCACCGGCCCGGTGCGCGACGACCGCACCGGCCGCGTCACCGGGGTCACCGCTGTCGAGTCGGCCAGCGGCGAGAAGACCGAGCGCACGTTCCGCGGGAGGGTGATCGTCGCCGCCGACGGCAACTCGTCACGGCTCTCGATCGCGATGGGGCTGCGCAAGCGGGACGACAGGCCGCTCGGCGTCGCGGTGCGCACCTACTACACGAGCCCCCGGCACGACGACGACTACCTGGAGGCGTGGCTCGACCTGTGGGACGGCGAGAAGCTGCTGCCGGGCTACGGCTGGATCTTCGGTATGGGCGACGGGACCAGCAACGTGGGGCTCGGCCTGCTGAACACCTCCGAGGCCTTCGGCAACATCGACTACCGGGTGCTGCTGCGCCGCTGGCTTGCCGGGATGCCCGGGGAGTGGGGCCTGACCGAGGAGAACCGCACGAAGCCGGTGCGCGGCGCCGCGCTGCCGATGGGGTTCAACCGCACGCCGCACTACACCGATGGCCTGCTGCTGGTCGGCGACTCCGGCGGCATGGTCAACCCGTTCAACGGCGAGGGCATCGGCTACGCGCTCGAGGCCGGCGAGATCGCGGCCAGGACCATCGTGCAGGCGCTGGCCAGGCCGACCGCGGCGGACGCCGAGGCCGTGCTGCGCACCTACCCGGTGCAGCTGAAGGACGCCTGGGGCGGCTACTACACACTGGGCCGCACGTTCGTGCACCTGATCGGCCAGCCGAAGTTCATGAGGTTCGCCACCAGGCACGGGGTCAAGCGGCCGTACATCATGCGCTTCACGATGAAGTTCCTCGGTAACCTGACCGAGGCCAGGGGAGGCGACGCGGTCGATCGCGTTCTGAATGCCGTGTCTAAGATGACCCCGGCGGCATAACGGTGACCTGCCACGGCAAGGGGGTGACGAGGGAATGGGCCTGAGTAACTACGTCCCGATCATCGTGCTCGCGGCGCTGGCCGCGCTGTTCGCCATCTTCTCGTTGGTTGCGGGCTCGATCGCCGGCCCCAAGCGCTGGAACCGGGCGAAGCTCGAGGCTTACGAGAGCGGGATCGAGCCCACCCCCGGCAACACCAGCACCAAGTTCCCGGTGAAGTACTACCTCACCGCGATGCTGTTCATCGTCTTCGACATCGAGATCATCTTCCTGTACCCGTGGGCCGTCGCGTTCGACAAGCTCGGGGTGTTCGGCCTGGTAGAGATGGTCACGTTCGTCGCAACGGTTCTTGTCGCGTACGCCTACGTGTGGCGGCGCGGCGGTCTGGAGTGGGACTAAATGGGTCTGGAGGAGCACCTGCCGAGCGGCTTCCTGCTGACAACCGTTGAGCAGGTGGCCGGGTACGCGCGCAAGAGCTCGGTCTGGCCGGCCACGTTCGGCCTCGCCTGCTGCGCGTTCGAGCTGTTCTCCGCCGGCGGCCCCCGGCACGACCTGGCCAGGTTCGGCATGGAGCGGGCCTCGGCCACGCCGCGGCAGGCCGACCTGATGATCGTGGCCGGCCGGGTCAGCCAGAAGATGGCGCCGGTGCTGCGGCAGATCTACGACCAGATGTCCGAGCCCAAATGGGTGATCGCGATGGGCGTGTGCGCCTCCAGCGGCGGCATGTTCAACAACTACGCGATCGTGCAGGGCGTCGACCACATCGTGCCGGTGGATGTCTACCTTCCCGGCTGCCCGCCGCGCCCGGAGATGCTGCTCGACTCGATCCTCAAGCTGCACGACAAGATCCAGAACATGAAGCTCGGGGTGAACCGGGACAAGGAGATCACCGAGCTGGAGGAGGCCCGGCTGCGGCGGCTGCCGCTGCTGCCCAGCCTCAGCGGCGCGATGCCGGGAAGCACCGGGACC
>JASHQP010000170.1 GCA_030039095.1 Streptosporangiaceae bacterium | reverse complement strand
CGATCCGAACACGTTCCGTTATGCCCAGATACCCTGGGTAATCACCTGCCTCAGGTGCGCACGGCATCCGTCGGGGGTGCTGGCGTGGGCGATCCGTCAGCCCTTGCCCGGGTTGACGTAGCGGGGGACCGGATCGGTCAGCCCTTGCCCGGGTTGAAGATGCCGAGGGGGTCCAGGGCCCGGCGCACCGCCGACTGCATGGCGAGCGACCCGGGGTCGAGTTCGCGGCGCATGCCGTCACGCTTGAGAATCCCGACGCCGTGCTCGCCGGTGACGGTGCCGCCGAGCGCGATCGCCGCGTCGAGGAACTCCTCGAACGCGGCCTGCGCGGCGGCGCGCGCCGCGTCGTCGCCCGGAGGCGTGATCAGCAGCGGGTGCAGGTTTCCGTCGCCCGCGTGCGCGATCGTCGCGATCCGCACGCCATGCCGCGCCGCGATCGCGGCGATCCGCTCCAGCATCGCCGGGACCTTGGACCGCGGCACGCAGACGTCCTCGGTGAGGACCGGCCCGAGCCGTTCCAGCGCCGGGTAGGCGAGGCGCCTGGCGTCGAACAGCGCCTCGGCCTCGGCGTCGTCGGACGACTGCTCGACCCAGATCGCCCCGGCGCCGGCCATGGTCGCGGCGATCGCCTCGGCCTCGGCCGCGCCGGAGTCGCCCGGTGTGTCGACGCGGGCCAGCAGCAGCGCGTCCGCGTCCGCCTCGATGCCCAGGTGCTTCCAGTCCTCGACCGCCTGCAGGCACGCCCGGTCGAGCAGCTCGAGCACGGCGGGAGTCAGCCCGCGCCGGGTGATCTGGGCCACGGCGCGGCCGGCCGGGACGAGGTCGGCGAACGCGCCGACGACGGTCCGTGGCGTGCCGGCCGGCGCGGGCCGCAGCCGCAGCGTCACCTCGGTCACCACGCCGAGCGTGCCCTCGGAGCCGACGAAGAGCCCGGCCAGGTCGAGGCCGGCCACGCCCTTCGTGGTGCGCCGGCCGAGGCGCACGGCCTCGCCGTATCCGACGGGACCTCCGACGACGGCTCGCAGCCCGAGGACGTAGTCGCGGGTGACGCCGTACTTCAGGCAGCACAGGCCGCCCGCGTTGGTGGCGACGTTGCCGCCGATCGTGGACCATGGGGCACTGGCCGGATCGGGCGGGTACCAGAGGCCGTGCTCGGCGACCGCCGCCTTGACGTCGTTGTTGACCGCACCCGGCTGCACCACCGCCAGCAGGTTGTCGGGATCGATCTCTACGACCCGGTTCATCGGCGACAGGTCGAGGACCACGCAGCCACCGACCGCGTTGGCGCCGCCGGACAGCCCGGTTCCCGCTCCCCGCGGCACGACGGCCGCGCCTAGTTCCGCGCACGTGCGGACCACGTGCTGCACCTCGGCTTCGGACCGCGCGCGCACCCCGGCGGCGGCCGGCCCGGCCGGAGCCCACTCGGCTTCGTCGTGAGACATCGCCGCGAGGACGTCGGGGTCGGTGACGACGCGGCCGCCGGGCAACCCCCGGCTCAGTGCCTCGATGAGAACGCTGGCCCCGGTCACGCCGCCGCCAGGCGGGCCGCGGGGTTAGGGGGGTAGTCCCCCCTGGGCAGTACGGTCACGACCGACCCTCGGCGATCAGGCCTGGCTCCATGGGAAGACCTTAAACGGTCCGGTCAGTCGCCGTTCGATCTGCTGCAGCCGAAGAACCCGCGGCGCTTGATCAGCCTGGCGACCTCTTCCGGCACCATGGTCTCCCAGGAGTCGTCTGCGGCGGCTATCCGGCGCAGCACGTCCCGGCTGAAGATCGGCAGGTACTCCGGGTTGTAGTTGTCGAGGCTGACGAAGCTGCCCCGCCCCCAGAGGTAGTCGTACAGGGGCTGCAGTTCCGGCTGGACCTTGACGTCGTCCACGGTCTCGAGCTCGTCGTCCCGCGACGGCTGCAGCGGATAGACGTAGAGCCTCAGGTCGTTCTTGAACAGCCGCCCGAAGCTCTCCAGGATCCCGCCCGGGAGCTGGGCGTGGTTCTGCTCGTTGAACAGGTCGATCAGGCTGGGGACGCCCATGACGATGCCGATGCGCTCGCTGGTCCGCTGTGCGATGTAGGCGGCCAGCCGGTAGTAGTCGAAGTAGTCGCTGATCAGCACCGTCATGCCGCACGCCGCGAGCAGCTCGGCGCGGGCCAGGAAGTCACGCCGGTCCACCTCGGTGGCTCCGCCGGCGAGCAGGTTGCGCATCGTGATCTCGGTGAGCATCAGGATCGGCTTGCCGGCGACGGCGGGGTCCTCGGAGAACCTGACCTTGGCGGTCTCGAGCATGTCGAGGTTCACGTGCGTGGGTGGCCGGAAGCTGCCCCGCTCCACCAGGATCGCCTTCTTGCGCAGCACCTCGCTGGGCTGCAGCACCTCGCGGTCGGGCCCGAACATGGCCACGCCGCTGAGCCCGACCTGCACCAGCTTCAGCGCCATCAGCCGGTTGTCCACGTGCCGGAACTCGATGCCGCGGAACTGGATCATGTCGATCTCGATGCGGCCGGTGGTCAGCCGGTCGAGCAGGCTCTCGATGAGCCTGTCCGGCTCGTGGTGGTGGAAGAACGCCCCGTACAGCAGGTTCACCCCGACGATCCCGAGCGCCTCCTGCTGCGCGAACGCCTCGATGTCGAGCATCCGCACGTGCATGACGATCTGGCTCGGCTCGTCGTGCGGCTGGGCCTGGAACTTCACGCCCATCCAGCCGTGGCACTCGTTGCCGCCCCGGTAGCTGCGCGCCACGACGGTGTCGGCGAACGCGAAGAAGCAGTTCTCGTCGCCGCGCTCGTCGTCGAGCCGTTCGACGTTGAGCTGGAACTCCTTGTCGAGCATGCCCTGCAGCCGGCCGGAGGACACGTACCGCTCCGCCTTGCCGTAGACGGCGTCGCTGACCGCCATGTCGTAGGCGGAGATCGACTTCGCGACGGTGCCGGCCGCCCCGCCGACCCGGAAGAACCAGCGCACCACTTCCTGGCCCGCGCCAATCTCCGCGATCGTTCCGTACCAGCGCGGATCGAGATTGATGCGCAACGCCTTCTGATGCGTGTCCGACTGCTCGTGGCCGACGATGAGCTCGGTCATCCGTCCCCCAGGGTGCTCATCCGGCACGGCGGTACATCATTGGAATTGTACTTATTCAGTAGTTCCCGTCACCAGCCTCCGAGCTGCCGATACGGCCCTTTCACCTGCCGTTTACCCATGCGCCCGCCCGCCGGTCAGTCCGGCTGGCCGCCGGGGGCGAGCTCGGCTCCGGCCAGTCTCTCGGACAGCCGCGCCACCGCGGTGTGATCCTGACCGGGGCCGAGCAGATCGGCGGCGCTGGCCCACAGCTCGCGGCACAGTTCGGCGAACGGCACCGGAGTGTCTTCGCCCACCTCGAGCGCGATCCCGAGGTCCTTCACCATCAGGTCGAGGCCGAAACCGGAATCGAAGCGCCGGGACAGCACGAACTGCTTGAACTTGCTCCGCGTGCTGTTGTTCATTCCGGACGAGGCGTTCAGCACGTCCACCATCAGCGCTGGGTCGAGACCGAACTTCTGGCCGATCAGCAGCGCCTCGATGCCAATCAGGAAGCCGCCGGCCGAGACAAGGTTGTTCAGCGCCTTCATCGCCTGTCCCGCGCCGACGCCGCCGCAGTGGTGGACGGACGTTCCGACGGCCGCCAGCACGCGCCCGGCGCGGAGCAATTCTCCGGCGGCACCGCCCGCCATGATCGCGAGGTCCCCGGTCCTCGCCCTGGCGACGCCGCCGGAAACCGGGCAGTCGATCAGCCCGACCCCGTGCGCCGCGAGGTCGGTGGCGAGGGCCTGGGTCACGCTCGGCACGCCCGAGGACATCTCGATGACCAGGGTCCCCGGGCGCAGTCGCGCACGGACCTGCGCGATGACGTCGGCGACCTGGTCGCTCGTCGGCAGCATCGTCACCATGGCGTCGGCCTGCGCGGCGGCATCTTCGGCACCGGCCGCCAACCCGCCGACCTCGGCCGCGAACGCGTCGGCCCGGCCCGGCGCGGCGTCCACCGCCGCGACGTCGAACCCGGCGCGCACCAGGCTGGCCGCCATCGGCCAGCCCATGTTGCCGATGCCGACGAAGCCGACCCGCTGGATGGGCGGGGTATTCATCCGCCCTGCGCTGGCGTGATCGCGCCTTCGGCCAGCAGCACCTCGTCGGCGGCGCGGAACGCCTGGAGGCCGGCCGGGATGCCGCAGTAGACCGACGCCTGCACGAGCACCTCCTTGATCTCGTCAGCGGTCACGCCATTGGTCAGCGCGCCCTTCACGTGCAGCTTCAGCTCGGCGGGTTTGCCCAGCGCGGTCAGCATGGCCAGGTTCAGCAGGCTGCGCGTCCTGCGGTCCAGTCCGGGCCGGTTCCACACGTAGTCCCAGGCCAGCTCCGTGGTGACGCGCTGGAACGCCATCATGAAGTCGTCGGCCCTGGCGAGGCTGGCGTCGACGTACTCCGCGCCCAGGACCTCGCGCCGAGTCTGCAGGCCCCTGTCAAACATCTCGCTGCTCGTCATGTGGGCAGCCTACGATGCACCCGTCTGGGCCGATCTGCTCTCAGGTCGGGACTTGTCAGACTCCTGCGGCGTGACCACGGTCCCCGTTAGCCTAGCCAGAGCTATCCGGGGAGTACTGGCCGCGACGGGGGTAAGTGCGCCGGCTCGAGAGGGGCGGGACCGGCATGGGCACCGACGCATCAACAGGCGTTCAGGAACTGACCGAATCGATCCCTGCCCACGTGGCGGGGCGGCCCGCGTCGCGAACGGATCGCCGGATCAGCGGCTGGAGATTTCCTCGCAGCTGGCCGCTGCTGCCGGTGCTTCTGGCGCAGGCGGCGCTGTCGCTTCGGCTGGTGCGGGCCGACACCGCCTTCCAGGGTGAGGCGTTGTACTTGTGGGCCGGGCACCTGCAGTGGGCGCACTGGCTGCACGGCACGGCCATCCCGCCGTTCGCGCCCTACTTCTCCGGAGCTCCCGTCATCTACCCACCACTAGGGGCGCTGGCCGACAGCGCCGGTGGCCTGACCGGGGCCCGGATCTTGTCACTGCCGTTCATGCTGGCAGCGACCATACTGGTGTGGAGCACGACCCGACGGCGGTACGGGCAGCGCAGCGCGTTCTTTGCCGCCGCGCTGTTCGCGATGCTGGGACCGACGCTGCACCTGGGTGCGTTCGCCACCTACGACGCGATGGCGCTGTTCCTCGTTACGCTGGCGGCCTGGTGCGTGCTGAGTGCCAGCGAAAGCCGGGAAGCGCGGGCTCGCATGGTCGTGGCGGGTGCCGCGCTGGCGCTGGCCAACGCGACGTCGTACTCGACAGTCCTGTTCGACGTGCTCGTGATCGCGGTGGCGTTTCTGGGCGCATTCCCGGCTCCCGGCGCCCGGGCCGCGGTGTCACGCGTGATCATCCTGGTCGCGACCGCCGTGGCCCTGCTGGCCGCCGGGATAGCGGTCGGAGGCCCCGGCTACCTCGCCGGTTTCCGGTCAGCGGTCCTGTCGCCGGAGGCACACACCGCCTCGCCACTGGCCGTCCTGGCCGCTTCGTGGTACTGGGCGGGCCTGCTGGTGGTCCTGGCCGCAGGCGGCGTCGTCATCAGCCGGCTGCGCCGCGAAGGACCGGCCCAGACGTGGCTGCTCGCCGTCCTCGCTCTCGCCGCGATCGTCGGCCCGGCCGAGCAGGGCTGGCTGCACACCGAGGCGCTGCTGAACGAGCACGTGGGCGTGGGCGCCTGGTTCGCGGCCATCGCGGCGGGTTTCGCCGTGGACCGATTCATCGCCGCCGCACCGGCCGGGCGGCAGCAGGTCTTCACCAGCGGCGCGTGCGTGGCCGCGCTGGTCTTCCCTGTCTACATGGGGGCCGCCCAGTCGTGGACGTTCGCGACCAGCTGGCCCGACGCGACCAGCTTCATCGACATCCTGCGGCCGCTGGCCGATCACAGCAGCGGCCCGCTGCTCGTGGAGGATCCCTCCATCGCCAAGTACTACCTGCAGTCCGGGACCCAGTGGCAGCGGTGGTCCAGCACCCGCAACATCATGCTGGCCTCCGGCGCCAGCACCGGCGGGACGCCGGGCATCCTCACGGCAGGCAACCCGCGCACCTTCGCCACGTACATCGCCAGTGGCTACTTCTCCTACGTGGCCCTCAACTTCACCGACACCGCGGCCATGGACCACGGCCTGGCGACCTTGCTGCACCGTAACCCCAACTACCACGAAATCGACGTCGTTCCCTACGGGATCGAAGTCAAGCCCATCGGCCTGGGCACGTACGTGATCTGGAAATACGAACCCCACCGCTGACACGTGCCGGACCCGGCGGACGGGGCCTGAACGCAGCCCGCTCGCTCCCTAGCCGAGGTCCTGCATCATGTCGCGCAGTATGTCCGCGGTGCGCTCGGGTGGCTCGCTCTCGACGCTGAGCCGCTCCATGACCTCGCTGTAGCGCTCCACGTCCTCGCGCTTGTCGAGATACAGGGCGCTGGTGAGCTGCTCGAGGTAGACCACGTCCGGCAGGTCCTCGTCCGGGAAGCGCATGATCGTGAACGCGCCGGCCTCGGCGATCGGCCCGCCGGCCCCCAGCGGCGCGATCTGGAGCGTGATCCGGGCGTCCTGGGTGGCCTCGATCAGGTGCTCGAGCTGTTCCCGGAACACCTCGGGACTGCCGATGGGACGCCGCAGCGCGGCTTCGTCCACGATCGCCCACAGGCGGGGACCGCTTTGCCTGGTGAGCAGTTCCTGCCTCGTGACCCGCATGCTGACCCGGCGCTCGACCTCATCCTCCGGCGCGTTCGGCCTGCCCCGGGTGACGACCGCCCTGGCGTAGTTCGCCGTCTGCAGCAGCCCGGGGACAAACTGCACCTCGTACACGCGAAGCACGGAAGCGGCTTCTTCGAGGCCTACGTAGGTCTGGTACCAGTCTGGTAAGACGTCCGCGTACTGGTGCCACCAGCCCGGCGCGTTGGCCTCGCGCGCCACCGCCACCAGGGCGTCGCGTTCCGCCCGGTCGTCCACGCCGTAGAGGGCGAGGAGGTCGACGATGTCGCGTTCCTTGAAGCTGACGCGGCCCAGCTCCATGCGGCTGATCTTGGATTCCGACGCCCGGATGTGGTAACCCGCGTCCTCGCGCGTGATCCCCCTGGCCTCGCGCAGCCTGCGAAGCTGAGTTCCGAGCAGGATGCGCCGGGCCGTGGGGCCGCTGCCCGGCTCAATCGAGATCACATCGCCCCCCGGACGCAGGATCTGATCGGGGAAAATCCGCCACCAGGCGGCGGCACACGATGCCGCCTGCATATGCTGGAAGCACAGTCATCTGCACGTGCATCGGGTCTTGCGTCTGCAAGTTACATAGTGGATGATAACGGTTGCAACCCGGACCCGCGAGATGCCCCTTGGGGCACCGGAGCCAACGGATGGCCTGGCGGTCGCCGTAGTCAGGACGGAGGGCGCGAGCGTGAGCCACGACCGGCTCCTGACCGCGAGCGGTTACCCGGGGAGATCCTTTACTCCGCACCTGCCGGCCGGTCTCGAGGTCGTCGCCGTTGGCGAGGAGATACAGCCCGCGGTCACCTGCCCGCTTCCGGCAGTTCCCGAATCGGCCCGGAAAGCCAGGGATTTCACCAGGACCACGCTCGAAGACTGGGACATGGCCGCGCTGGAAGATGTGGCGGAGCTTGTGGTCTGCGAGCTCGTGACCAATTCGCTCCGGCATGGCGTGCTCTCGTCTCGGTGGTTGCCAGATCAGCACCCGATTGGGCTGACCTTACTACGGCGGGATCCGTACCTCATGTGTCTGGTAACCGATCCGGATCCCGGCGGCCCGGTCCTGATGCAGCCCAGCGCCAGCGCCGAGAGCGGCCGTGGCCTGCAGGTCGTCGAGTCGTGCAGCGAGGCGTGGGGCTGGCAGTCGGTCGAGGGCGCCGGAAAGGTCGTCTGGGTGCTGCTCCGCTGAGAGCCGCTGGTGACGGCGAGCCCTGGCCGGGATCGGCCGGAGTCCGCCGTTTCGTCTCGGTGGCTCAGGAGATCAGATCGTCGAATTCGCCGTCTTTGGCGCCGCGGATGAACGCGTCGATCTCGGCGCGCGTGTAGATCAGAGCCGGGCTGTCAGGATGCCGGGAGTTGCGGAGGGCTATCGCGCCGCCGGGCAGGCTGGCGAGCTCGACGCAGGTTCCCTGCGAGTTGCTGTGGCGGCTCTTCCGCCAGGCGACATCGCGCAAGTCCGCGGCGGGCATCCCGTTGCGCGCCTCGTGCATCGTGGCTTCCCCCTAGATTCAGTGGTCTCGTCGATCCTTCTCATACTACGTGATGCACGTGCAGCCGCACCTGCATTTGCTGGGCGCGTCTGCAAAGTACAGTCAGCGAGGTGATCCGGGGCCTGGGCGGTGCGGATGCGGGGGTGGGGGCGGGGGCTGGGGTGGATGGTGGGGTGGGGGCGGCGGAATGGAGCCGGTGCCGGGGATCTTCCGCGGCCAGATCAGCAGTACCGGGCACGGGGCGTGGTCGACGACGAAGCGGCCCGGCGGGCCGAGGCTCTTCGGGCCAAGGCGGGTGTCGTCGCCGTCCCTGGCCAGCACGAGCAGGTCGGCGCCCTCGGCCTCCGCGACGACCTCGCGCTCCACGCGCCCGCGCCGCTCCACGGTCCGGCAGGGGCGATCGAGGGCCCGCGCCGCGGCCTCGAGCAGTTCCGCGGCCGATGCGGCGCCGAGTTCGGCGAGCCGGGGGCCGGGATCCCGCCGTGGTCCGCGGCCGAGCAGGCCGGCATAGGCACCGTGCGCGGCGGCCGAGACATCCACGTCGCTGACGTGCAGCAATACGATGTCCGCCTCGTCCGCCGCGAACCCGCGGGTGGCGTCGACGCAGGCGGCCCACGTCCCCTCGGCGATCCAGGTGACAATCCTCATCACGGTCATCCTCCGATCACCTTCAGGCCAGCCCACAGCGCGACCGTGGCCAGCACGAGACCTGCGGGCACGGTGAGAAGGCCGAGCCTGGTGAACTCCCCCAGATCGGGCTCATCGTGGCCATGCTCGCGCAGCACCCGGCGCCACAGCAGCGTCGCCAGCGAGCCCGCGTACGTCAGGTTCGGGCCGATGTTGGTCCCGATCAGCACCGCGAGCACCGCTCCCGGCCCGGTCGCCGCGGCCAGCGGGAGCAGCACCAGCACGGCCGGCAGGTTGTTGACCACGTTGGCCAGCGCCGCCGCCAGCGCGGCCGTCGCCAGCAGCGCGAGCAGCGATGTCCCGCTCGGCATCACCCGCGTGAGCGCGCCCGCCAGCCCGTTCCCGGTCACCGCCGCGACCACGATGCCCAGCGCGAGCACGAAGGCGAGGAACGGGACGGCCGCGGCCCGCCCGATGTCCGTCGGCGTGGTGTGCCGCCGGGCCAGCGCCCGGACCCCGAGCACGGCCGCGCCCGCCGCCGCCGCCCACGCGGGGTTGATGCCGGCGAGCGAGGTCACGGCGAACCCGGCCAGGGTTGCCGCGAGCACGACAATGGCGAACACGGGCAGGCCGGCCGTTTCGGTGGCCTGGGTGGGGGCTGGCGTCACGTTCAAGTCAGTCCTGAAAAATCGCCGGAAAACCAGGTACTCCACCGCGATGGCGGCGAGCCACGGCACGAGCATGAGCGCGGCGAACCGGGGGAAGGACAGCCCGCTGGCGGCGAACGCGATGAGGTTGGTCAGGTTGGAGACCGGCAGCAGCAGCGAGGCGGAGTTCGCCAGGTGAGTGGTGCCGTAGACGTATGGCTTCGCGCGGGCGCCCCGCCGGGCCGCGGTCGCGAACACGATCGGGGTGAGCAGCACGACCGTGGCGTCCAGGCTGAGTACCGCGGTGGTGGCAGAGGCGACGATGAAGACACGGGCGAGCAGCCGCGCCGGCCTTGCGCTGACGCCGCGCGCCATCCAGGCGCCGCAGGCGCGGAACAGCCCCTCGCCCTGGCACAGCTGAGCCAGGATCAGCACCGCGGCGAGGAACCCGATGATCGGGCCCAGCCGCTCGGCCTCCATGAGCGCGCGATGCGGCGAGATCGCGCCGATCGCGACGACGAGGATGGCCGCGGGGACCGCCGCGACGGCCTCGCCCCACCCCCATGGCCGGATGACCGCAAAGGCCAGCACCGCCACCAGCAGCGCGACGGAAACGACCTCCGCCAGTCCAGTGCCCAGCACGCCCTCCTCCACCCATGCCGCCCACTACCCTGGCATCTCTGCCCTACCCCCGTCCGCGGTGCCACGCTGCTTGTGCCCAGCCCCCCGGGCCGGCCCTGCCTGCCCGGGTTCCAGCATCAGGTGGCCGCCGCGATCAGGGAAGCCTTCCGGAGCTGGGCGAGATGACGGCATACTGGCGCACAATGGACGGCAATCGTATGCAGAGGTGGTCCGTGCCCCACGGGAGAACGTGGCTGGCGGTCGCTGCCCTCATCCTCGCCCTGGTTTGCGTGCTGCCCCCCGCCGGGACCATGGCCAGGCGCTACGTGTTCGCCGAGTCGCTGCAGTTCGTGCTGTTCGCGGTTGCCGTCCCCGCGCTCTTCGTCCTCGGCGCGCCGTGGCGCGCGCTGGGATTCGCGGGGCGGTCGCGCCCGGTTCGCCGTACCCGGCCGCTGCGGCGCGGATCCGGATTTGGGCGTGCTCTGGCGACGCTGGTGGCATTCATCGCCGCCGTGATCGCCTGGAGGCTGCCGGTTTCGGTCGACGCCCTGGCCAGGGTGCCTGGCCTCGTGGTGGCGGAGATCGTGACGCTGGGCGGCGTGGGTTCGGCGCTCTGGCTCGAGCTGGTAGAGTCGCCGCCGCTCCTGCCGCGGCTGCCCCGCCCGCTGCGTGCCTTTCTCGCGGCGCTGGCGATGTGGACGATCTGGATCCTCGCCTACATCCTTGGGTTCTCGCACGTGGCGTGGTTCACCGCCTATTCGCAGCCTGGCCTGAGCGCGGTTGCCGATCAGGAGATCGCGACGGGGATCATGTGGGCCGTTCCGGCGCTGTGCTTCGTGCCGTTCTGGTACGCGACGATCCTGACCTGGCTGAAGGACTCGGAAGATCCGGACGAGGGGCTGCGCGAGCTCGTCAGCGCCGAGAACCCGCCACGGCCCGGCCGGTGGCCGCGTCCGCCGCGCGGCTGGGACATGCACTCGACCTGACCGGGTCGTGGAGCCGGCGCCGCCCGGCCCGGGCGCAATCCGTCACCCTATGCGCGGCATAGGTAGCTCCGAGGCCGCGGAGGTCAAGGCCCGCATCCGCGCGATACCGCTGCACGCGGTGAGCAGGCAAGAGGCTGTCCGCTGGCGCGAAGCTCGCTGGCGCGAAGCGGCATGACGGCACAGCGCGGCGCGAGCCTGTCCCCGCGGGCTTTTAGCCAATGCGGGCCTGTTTCCGCACGTCAAGTGATTGGGCGATGATGGGAGCATGGACCGGGGCCGGCCTGGCGCCCGGGGCGACCGCATCGAGGAGTCGGTGTGGGGCGTCCCGGCGCCCGCGCTGCGGCCATTCGTCGCCGGGTATGCCGGCTTCCGTCAGGCAGGGGTGCCGCCTGCCACGCACCGCGGGCTCCCGTCCCCGTACCTCACCGTGATCTTCACGCTCGACGACCCGCTGACCATTGCCGCGCACCCCGACCCGCGCCAGCCCCCCGCCAGCTACCGCAGCCTGGTGGGCGGGCTGCACACCTCGCCGGCGCTCGTCACGCACCAGGGCCGCCAGTCCGGCATCCAGTTGCTGCTCAGCCCGCTGGGCGCGCGGGCGCTGCTCGGCATGCCGGCCGCCGAACTCGCCAGCATCGACGTCGAGGGATGTGAGGTATTCGGCCCGCTGGCCGACCAGATCGTTGAGCGAATCGGGACGGCGGGGGACTGGCCGGATCGATTCGGCGTCCTCGATCGCGTGCTGACGTCGCGGCTCAGCGACCCGCCGATGAACCCGGACACCAGCGACGAGGTGGGCCACGCCTGGCGGCGGCTCGTCGCGAACGGCGGCCACTGCCCCGTTTCCGAGCTTGCCGCCGAGACCGGCTGGAGCGACCGCCACCTGCGATCGATGTTCAGCGGGGAGACCGGCCTCACCCCGAAGGCCGCCGCACGGGTCATCCGCTTCGACCGCACGCGGCGGCTCTTGCAGCGCCGCGCCGCGGCCGGCTCGCCGCTGCTGCTGGCCGACCTGGCCGCTGACTGCGGCTACTACGACCAGGCTCACCTGGCCCGCGAGTTCCGCGACCTGGCCGGGCTGCCACCGTCGGCGTGGCTGGCCGAGGAGTTCCGAAACGTCCAAGCCCAGCCCGCGGCCGAGCTGCAAGCCTTGCTGCCATGAGCGACAAGACACCACCGCCACAGGTCTGGCCCACGCTTCGCGCCCGCGACGCCCGCGCGCTGATCAAGTTCCTGGTCGACGCGTTCGGCTTCGAGGAGACCGTCGTCTACGGCGACGGCGACGTGGTCCACCACGCGCAGCTTTCCTGGCCCGCCGGGGGCGGGATCATGCTCGGCTCCGCGCGCGAGGAAGGCGCCGAGGATGCGTGGCCGCTGCGGCCGGGCACGTTCGGCGCGTACGTGGTCACCGACGACCCCGACGGGCTGTTCGCGAGGGCCACGGCGGCGGGGGCAACGGTGCTGCGGGAACTGAACGACACCGACTACGGCTCCCGGGACTTCGCGGTCATCGACCCGGAGGGCAACCACTGGTCGTTCGGCACCTACCGCGGGGAGCCCCGGGCCGGATCGGGCGGCTAGACGATCGCCATCAGGGGGAGGCGGTGCGGCGCAGGCGGAGGCGGTGCCGGCACAGGGTCAGTCCGTGCCGCCGGGGCCATCGGCCTGCGCGGCGCGCTGACGGCGGAAGCCGGGGAGCAGGCGGGCCAGC
>JASHQP010000169.1 GCA_030039095.1 Streptosporangiaceae bacterium | reverse complement strand
GACTTGGAGGACGGGGTCTTCGATCTGTCCGAGGCGGCCCGGTCCAACCTGACCGACGGGGGCGCGATCATTTCGGGGCCGCGCCACGAGATGCAGACCTACATCCTGGAACCGCTGACCGGTCTCATCCTGGTGGAGGAAGACCACGACATTAGCCCCTACCCTCGCAGGGGCAGCCTGCAGGTGCCGGCTCCCGGCGACGTGCGTCCCGAAGACATCGCCGAGGAGGAATTGATTCGCGCGGTTCAGTCGGCACTCAATCGCCGCCGGGAGCACGGGGACCAGGACAACGTCCTGCGAGTGAGCTTCGGCAACCGGCTGCTGCGCCCGCCGAACCTGGTGCGCTGGATCCACGTCCAGGCCGTCGTCAGCAGGGACGTCCGAAGCCAACAGTGGTCGGTGGCGGTCGAAGACGACGCTTGGGACGCTGAGGCCCAGCTGCGGCTCAGCAGACGCCTGCAGCGCCTGCTCGAGGACGCGCCCGAGAGCAAGTTCGCCGATACCCTGGTTAGCCGGGCTACGGTTGCGCGGCATAAGCCGACGACCCTGGACAAGCTGTTCGAGAGCATGGTCGAGCGGGTCGAGTCCCTGGACTCGGCGCTGCCCAGCCAGGTGCGCATGCAGCACTCGCACCTGGCCCAGCTGCTCAGCCGGATCGGGCAGACTCTGGACCAGATGGAACGCACTCGCGTCGAGGTGACCCCGGTTCACAACCGGCAGGGGCAGGAGTGGACCGTCCACGATCTGATCGAAACCAGTCGACAGCAGCTGGTGCTGGTGGCCCCCGATATTGCTTACCGACAGCTGAACCCGTTCCTGGATGATCTGCGGGCGGCGCTCCGGCGCGGGGTGCAGCTGGTATTCCTCTGGGGTCGGTCAGCCGAGGAGAAGCTGCCCCAGGCAGTGGAGTCGGCGCTGTTCAGCGACCTCAGGCAGCGGTTCCCCCGGCAGGTTCTGCTCGCCCCCACCAGCTGCCAGACCGAGGCCTGCCTGGTCGTCCAGGACGACGAGCGGGCGCTGGTCACATCGTTCAGCGCGCTCGGAGACCTCCGGTCGGCCGAACGCATCGGGGTTGTTCTCGGGCCCGCCGAGGGGAGCGCGGGGCCCGCCGAGGTGGTGGTCCAGCTGCTGACCTGGTGTCGGCATACGTTCCCGAACTACCAGTTGCAACCGCGGATCGCCGTGCATGGAGAGGAGTTCAACCGCCCGGCCCCGTCGGCTCGACGTCGCCAGCTGGCGGTTCATGAGCCACCCGACAAGCCGTCCGAGAACCCGCAGGACGGCGAGATCCAGCTCTGGTCAGCGCGCTGGCGCTCGGTGCTGCTGGCACTGCTCCAGCAGCGGCAGCGCATGGCAGACCAGACGGCCGGGCGTGCCCTGGTGGACGGGGAGAACCGCGAGGTGTTCTGGGAGTTGCTCAGGAGCGCGCAGCGTCGCCTGGTCGTGGCCGACGACCGCTTTGCCCCGATCGTCGCCGATGTGGCGCTGGCCTCCGAGATTCGCGAGTGTCAGGGACGCGACGCCGCCGTACAGCTGATCTTCCCAGCGCCGGCAGCCGTCGACACCATTGACCCGTTCCAGGAACTGACCCGCGGCGCCCACCCAGTGCCGGTCCACTTCGCCCGCGCGGAGGGCCGTGTGGTCCTGGCCGACGGGTCGACTCTCATTGGCAGCTTCTCGCCGCTGGCCGACGGTGAAGGACGATTTCGCCACCGGTCGCAGCGCCGCAGCCAGCTCGGCATCCTGATCGATAGCGAGGCATTTACTACCTGGATGGCAGCACGGCTGCGGGCTGTCCCGGCCGCCCAACCCCCGGAGCCGGCGCCGCTCACCCGGTTCATGGGCAACGACTCTCTGACGCTACAGCTCTCGCTCTTGCTCGAGATGCGTCAGGCCAAGAACGGGCGCGAGATCGTGGATCTGGTTCGGTCCCGCCTGGCAGCGTTCGACCGGCCCTGGACCGTGCTGCGCAACTGGGCTCGGGACGGCGTGACCGCTGATGTGCTGCGGCCCGCCATCGCCGCTGCCCTTTCGGCCGGGCTCGCTGGCGAAGACCAAGACGAGTGCACGGCCTGGCTGATCGCCGAAGCCTGGGAACGCCGCGCCTTCGTCGAAGGAGCGATGCTGGCCCCGTACCTGGGTGCGAGCCAGGCTTCACTGGCCAGGGCCGCCGGGGCCTCGGCCACACTGGAAATCGGCCCGCTCGATACTTTCCTCAGTGAACTGCTGCTAGAAGCGGCCGAGCTCGTTCCGGACGACGACCCGTCGCTGCCGGTCGCGGCGGCTGCGGCGCTCGCCGAGTCGCTTCTCTGGGGCAATCCGGATGGCTGCGTAGCCGCCAGCTTCCTGGTCCCGCGGCTGGCCGGGAGCTGGTGCGCGCTGACCGAAGCGGTGATCGCCAACTACTCCGCTGCGGAAGGACAGCTGCCGCTCGGCGCCGCCTTGAATGAGCAGGCCCGGCTCAGCTTGGTGGCCGAGCTCGAGGCCGAGCGCATCCGCATCCTCGAACTAGTGGACAAGGTCGAGCAGGTCCGTACCCGGTTTCTTTTCCCGGCGGGCCGGATCCTCTACGGGCACCTGTTCGATCCCGATGGGCTGCTGACTCGTGTGAAGGCGGCCGCGAGCACGGACCTGGAAGCCGTGGCCGCGCTCGGCCCATCGCTTCCCACGGACGTGCGCGTCCACCTGAACCGCCTGATCAGCCAGGCCGTTAACGTGGAACCCATGATCTGGTCGAAGCAGCCCGGCTGGCTGCGGAATATCGAGGAGATCGTGAGTACCTGCCGACAAATTGGACCTGAGGCACTGGCCCGGTCCAGCGTCCGTCCGGCCGCCGACCTGCCGCCTGGCCAGGCGGCCATCGCCAAGCACCTGGCGGCCAACTGGGATCAGCTGTTCTCCGAGGCAGACAGCCTGGGGTCACCCTGGCGGTACCCGCTTCTGCGGCTGATGGACCACCTAGAGCCCGTCGTTACCTGGGCCATGAGGCAGCCGTGAACGAGCTTCCCCAGTCGATCCTGCGGCGGTGGCCCGGTCGCTTTCGCTTCACCCAGCTCACCGAGGAGCTCGTCGGCGGCGAGCCGCCCGTACCCGGGTCCCTGTCGCGCGCGGTGCTCGATGGCCTGATCGATGGCTACAGCGAGAACCAGGCGGTAGACCAGCTGATCATCGAGGGGCGCTTCCGAGCCGCCCGCCGCCTGCTCGATGAGTATCTCTACTGGGACCGGAGCTTCAAGCTCGACGCAAACCGCCGGCTCGAGGGCCGGACGGTGCTCTTCCAGCAGCAGCTGGCCAGCTCCTACCAGACCGCCCGCCGCCAAGCCGAGAACGCCGGGGTGCCGTGGCGGCCAGTGCTCGCCGATCTTATGGAGCAGTGCATCGAGGACTGGCCGGCGGTGCAGCGGCAGCTCGCCGACGCCGTCGAGCAGCTTGCGATCGAGATCGGCCATCGGCGGGCCGCTCTGGTGAAGCGAATCGACGCGGAGACGCCCGCGGCCCCGGTGCAGAGGGTATGTGAAGCGCTGCTGAGCGCAGGACAGCTAGAGGCGGTGACGCACCTGCTGGAACACGGCAGTCTGGAGGTCGTGCCGCCCGAAGCGATTGACCCGCTGCCCCGGCTGCGGTACCCGGACCCGCCCGACCAGATCCTCCGCTGGTTCCTCGGGGCGGGGGGCGCACCGAGGGACTTCCGCGCGCGTTGGATGTTGCCCCGCGACGGGCACGAATTGCTGGTGAAGTTCGCGGCGCTCGACCGCGACAAGAGCTGGGGCGAAGAAGCCGCTCGCGCGTTCGCCGTCGCCCTGAGCAACTTCCTGACCGGAGACGCGGATGAGGTCACCGTCGACCCAGTTGAGCGCGGTTACCTGGCCACCTTGCCGCGAGT
>JASHQP010000168.1 GCA_030039095.1 Streptosporangiaceae bacterium | reverse complement strand
CCCCCTGCGCGGCCTCCAGCTGCTCACCCGCCAGCCACTGCAGCCAGGCGTGGAAGTCCGCGTCCGGCTCTGCCCACGGCCCGCCGGGCATCGCCGCGCGCGCCGCTTCGGGGTCGCGGTCCGCGGCCGGCCAGGACCGCCAGTCCGGGCCGTGGCGGTCCGCGAGAACGCACCAGGTGGCCCAGTCCTCGAGGTCGCGGCCCTCACGCTCGCGGTAGCGGTGGTACTCCGCGCGCCGCGGGCCGGCCAGCGGCACCCGGTGGATGATCTCCAGCGCCTCCCGCTTCGCGGCCCACACCGCGTCCCTGTCGATGAGATCGCCGGTGGCGTTCTTGGCCCGCAGCGGGGCCGCCAGCGACTCGATCCGCTCCCGCTGGCCGGGCTCCAGCAGGCCGAACTCCGGGATGTCCTCGATCCGCAGGTACAGCGGGCTCATGTACCTCCGGGTCATCGGCAGGTACGGGGACGCGCTGAGCGGCGGCCGCGGCTCGGCGGCGTGCAGCGGGTTGATCAGCACGAATCCCGCGCCCAGGTCCCGGGCGCTCCAGCTGGCCAGGTCGGCGAGGTCACGCAGGTCGCCGTGGCCCCACGACCGGCGGGACCGGACCGAGTAGAGCTGCACGGTGAACCCCCAGGACCGGCGGTGAGGGATCCGTGGCCTGGCCGGGATCTCCGCGTCGCCCCGCCCGCGCCCTGGGTCCTGGCCGCCGCGCCGGCCGGGTGCCCGCCGCTCCCGCGCCGGGCCGGGCACGGCGTCCAGGGCACCGAGGATCGCGGTGAGGGTCTCTTCGCTCACCTCGGTCCGCTGCTCGCGCCAGTCCAGGTAGCAGGGGGCGATCCCGGCAGCCTCGGCCCGCCGGATCAGCTCGGGATCGGTCATCGACCCATCTTGGGGCAGGAACGCGACGCACGGCGACCGTATGGCGAGCTACCGGGACCGGCGCGTGCCCCCGACAGGGCTCGGCTCGGCGGCACCCGGGCCTGCCGCCGCGGCGAGCTCGCTCCCCTCGAGATGCAGCTGGGGCAGGATCGGGTCCAGCCAGCGGGGCATCCACCAGGCCTTGGCGCCGAGCAGCGCCATGATCGCCGGCACCAGGATCATCCGGACCAGCGACGCGTCGATGAAGACCGCCACCGCCATGCCGACGGCCAGCATCTTCACCGCGATCTGATCGTTCAGGATGAAGCTGGCGAAGACCGTCACCATGATCGCCGCGGCCGTCGTGATCACGCGCGCGGTGCTGCCGATGCCGATCGCGACGCTGCGGTGCGCGTCGCTGGTGCCGATCCACGCCTCGTGCACCCGCGACAGCAGGAACACCTCGTAGTCCATGGACAGCCCGAACACGATCGCAAACACCATCATCGGCACGTAGGCGGGGATCGGCGACGTGGTGTGCACGCCGATCAGGCTCGCCGCCCAGCCCCACTGGAACACCGCGACGATCACGCCGTACGCGGCGCCGATCGACAGCAGGTTCATGATCGCCGCCTTGACGGCGATCACCACGGACCGGAACGCGGTCGTCAGCAGCACGAACGCCACGGCCACGACCGCGAGGATCAGGATCAGCATCCTGCTGGAGATCTGGTTGGTGAAGTCGACGTTTCCCGGCGTGGTGCCGGTGACGTACGTGGTGACGTGGTACTTGGGCAGCACGTCGTTGCGCAGGGTCGTCACCAGGTTGTTCGTGGCCGTGGCCTGCGGCCGCGTGGTCGGGATCGCGTTGAACACGGCGACGGTCTTCGCGCTGTTCACCGACGCCGGCGACACCGAGGCGACCCCGCCGGTGCCCGCGACGCCCTTGGTCATCGAGTTCAGCAGCGACTGGGTGTCCGAGCTCGACTGCTTGGGCAGCTTGACCACGACCGTCAGCGGGCCGTTGATGCCGACACCGAAGCCGTCGCTGAGCAGGTCGTAGGCCTGCCGGCTGGTCTCGTTCAGCGGGTTGGTTCCGGGGTCGGGCTGGCCGAGATCGATCGACAGCAGCGGGATGGCCAGCACCAGGAGCACCAGCACGCTGGCGATGCCCCACGGCCACGGCTGCCGGGCGACCCGGCGGCCCCACCGGGCGAACCCGCTCTGCTCGTGCCGTTCCTCGGTGACCTCGGCGGTCTGTTTGGCCTGCTCCTGCGCTGAGACGCCTTCCCTGTGCGCCCGGATGCGGGCGGGCAGGGACCGGATGTTGCTGCGGACCAGGCCCATGAACGACGGGACCAGCGTCAGCGCCGCCATCATCGTGACGAGGACAACGACCGCCGCCGCCGCCCCCATCGCGCCGACGAACGGCACCCCGGACAGGTAGAGGCCGAGGATCGCGACCACGACCGTGCTTCCGGCGATCACGATCGAGGCGCCCGACGTGCCCTCGGCCTTGGTCGCGGACTTGACCACGTCCATGCCCTGGTCGAGCTGCTCGCGGTGCCGTGCGGTCAGGAACAGGCCGTAGTCGACCGCCACGCCGAGGCCGAGCAGGGTCGCGACGGTCGGTGCCACGGACGGGAACGTGCTGACGGCGGCGAGGAGCCCGACCACCGAAAGGCCCGCGCCCACCGCGAAGATCGCCGAGACCAGCGGAATCGCCGCGGTGATGAACGAGCCGAACATGAACAGCAGCAGCACCAGGGCGCAGGCCAGGCCGATCAGCTCGGAGGTGGTGTCGCCGGTGTCCTGGCCGATCTGGCCGGCGCCGCCGCCGTACTGCACCTCGAGCCCCGCCTTGCGGGCCGGCGCGACGGCCTTGTTCAGCTGGTCCAGGTACGAGGTGTCCAGGCCCGCCGGGTTGTCGCTCCAGGTCACGCTCGAGTACGCGATCGTGCCGTTCTTCGAGACCGTGCCGGTGTTCGACGACGCGAACGGGCTGACCGCGCTCGTCACGCCGGCCAGCTTGGACACGTTGCTCGTGGCCTGGTTCACGGCCGACTTCTGGTCGGCTACGGTTCCGTGGCTGGCGTGGAACACGATCTGGCCGCCATAGCCACCTTTCGACGGATAGTCGCTGTTGAGCAGGTTGAGGCCGTTTGATGAACCGCTGCCGGGGACCGTGTAGTCGTTGACGTACGTGCCGCCGAACGCGTGGTTGGCGCCGAGCAGCCCGCCGAGAATGATCAGCCAGGCGACGATGAAGACCCAGAAGCGCCGGGCGGCAAAGCCGCCCAGCCGCTCGAGCAGATCGTTCATGATCAGACGCTGACAGGCCGCCGCGCGGGGCGTCATCACCCGGCCGGGGTGAAGGCCGCGGTTGAGGCCGCGGTTGAGGCCGGGGTGGAGGCCGCGGTTGAGGCCGGGGTGGAGGCCGCGGTTG
>JASHQP010000167.1 GCA_030039095.1 Streptosporangiaceae bacterium | reverse complement strand
GATCCTTAAGGGTCGGGGTTACAGAAGGGTGTGAGGTCGAGGTGGGTGCTGGCGAGGAAGCCGTCGAGGAGGCCGGGCCGGTACTGCATGCGCCGCAGCCGGGTCTTGACCAGGACGGTTAGTTCGCGCAGGTTGCGCTTGGCCAGGTTGGCCAGCGATCTCTTCAGGTGCGACCAGACCAGCTCGACCGGATTGAGCTCGTGGGCGTACGGCGGCAGCTGGAAGACGGTCAGCCAGTCCCGGGCCGCGATCAGCTCGGCCATCGCGACGCTGACGTGAGTATTCAGGTTGTCCCACACCACCACCAGCGGGCCGCTCAGCTGCTGGTGCGCGGCGTCCAGCAGCGCTGCATAGTCCGCTTCGGTGAAGCCCTTGCGCTTGTCCCGCCGACGGTGCACCCGGTAGATCAGCCGCGGCCGGAGTCCGGGCCGCACCGCGATCAGCGCGGCGAGGGACACGCGCTTGTTGCTGCCACCGGTGACCGCGACCACGGGGGTATGGCCGCGCCGGCCCCAGGTACGGCCTCTCGGAGGCCTTAAGCCCTGGCCTGACTCGTCCTCGAAGCAGATCCAGGCCCCCAGGTCAGCCGCTGTTTTTTTATCACCGGCCACGTCTGCGCCCGCCACGCGGCGATCCGCTGCTCATCGCGTTCGGCCGCCCGCCGGGCCGGGACCTGCACACTCCAGCCGATCCGGTGCAACAGCAGGTCCACCCCCGCCAGCGTGTAGTCCACCCTGAACCGCACACGGATCACCTCAGCGATCCGCGCCAGCGTCCAGCACTGATCTTCATCCCACCCCGAGGTCGCCGGCCCGGCGTCCAGCACCGACTCCAGCTCACCCAGCTGAGCCGCGGTGAGCTTGCACCTCGCCCCGGCCGCACCGCGCGACGCCAGCGCCGTCCGGCCCCCCGAGACCAGCGCCCGCCGCCACCGGTTCGCCGACATCCGGCTGACCCGAAACCGCCGCGCCACTTCCACGTCACTGGCCCCAGCCTCGATCAGCTCCGCCGCAGCCAGCCGCACCCGCTCACGCCTGGCACGTTCAGCCGCGTCCAGCCCGCCACCGTCGGGATACCTCATGACAAACAGATACACCGACGACCGCCACCGCTCAGCCGAACATCTAACCCTGAACGTTAAAGATCGTTAGTGCAGCAGATCACTGTTCCTTGAGGGGTTCGCCGTCACGTTCTGTTGGGTCAGGTGGCCTGGGTGATGTTCCCTTTCCCGGGGTGGCGCTGGAGGTAGCGGGCGTGCTCAGCGTCGGCGTCGTACTTCCATTTCCAGGGATGCGCGGTCTTGTTGCAGCCGATGGTGAACTCGGTGATCTGGTTCTCCAGGTCGTCCTGGGAGGCGCAGGCGCGTCGTCGTTGGTCACCGTGTTCTCCTGCGTCGGTTCCGCCGCGGCGGGGAGTGCCTGTCCCACGCGCACCCGAACGCCTCGCGGTCGCCTGCCTGACCCGCGCGCAAGATCTGGGTGAGCGTGGCGCGGTTGCAATTGGCGCATTCCTGCGAGACGAGCTCGAGGAACGGGTGGCCGGTGAAACTTGCGGGTCTGGTCGCGCCGCAGGTCTTGCACGGACCATGTCTGAAGCAGTCGTGGCTCGGCGCGGGCTCGGGCCCGAACAGAGACAGCTGGTCACTCATGCCGGCCTCCTGGTGTGCCGACCGGTACAGCCATGTGACCGAGCCAATGCGCGACGAGCGCGCTGCCGCCAGTCCGAATTCGCCGGTGGCAATGCTCTACGCGCTGCTGCAGACCCGCGTCTCGCGGAAAGCTGGGAGGAATTCTCCCGGCGGGCGCACCGAGAGGGTGGTCCCGCTTCGGGCGGGGCCACGCAAAGGTGCGTGACCTGCGTGTTTCGTGGTCGGGGTGGCCGGATTTGAACCGGCGGCCTCTTCGTCCCGAACGAAGCGCGCTGCCAAGCTGCGCTACACCCCGCCGACCGCTCCCAGAGTCTAGCGGACGCTGCGCGGTCGTGCGCTCAGCTGATCCGCGGAACCAGGGTCAGCAGCGAGGCTTCCGGGCGGCAGCAGAACCGGAACGGCGCCCATGGTGATGTGCCGAGGCCAGCCGAGACCTCCAGCCAGGGGTGGTTCGGGCCGGTGGCGTCCGCGGGGTGCCGGTGCAGGCCCCGCGCCCGCTCCGGGTCGATGCCGCAGTTGGTCACGATCGTGCCGTACCAGGGCAGGCAGACCTGGCCGCCGTGGGTGTGGCCGGCGAGCAGGAGTTCGAAGCCGTCGCCGGCGAACCTGTCCATGACCGAGGGCTCGGGCGAGTGCATCACGCCGAGGCGCAGGTCGGCCGTTGGGTCGGCCGGGCCGGAGATCTCGTCGTACCGGTCGTAGTCGATGTGCGAGTCATGCACGCCGGCCACCGCGATGTTCAGGTCGCCCGCCTTGATCATGCCGCGCCGGTTGTTCGCGTTCATCCAGCCCGCCGCCTCCATGCTCGCTCCGAGCTCGGGCCAGGGCAGGTCGGGCACGTCGCGCGCCCGAACGGAACTGTCGCGCCACAGGTAGCGTGCGGGGTTTCGCGGCTTCGGCGTGTAGAGGTCGTTGGACCCGTAGACGAACACGCCGGGCCGGTCGAGCAGCGGGCCGAGCGCCTCCATGAGCGGCTCGATGGCGTCCGGGTGGGCTATCGAGTCACCCGTGTTGACCACCAGGTCGGGCTGGAGGGCGTCCAGCGACCTGATGAACGAGAGCAGCCGATGCCGGCCGGGGGTAAGGTGCATGTCGGATATGTGCAGAAGCCGCAGCGGGCGGGCGCCAGCGGGGAGCACCGGGACGTCGTAGCGGCGCAGCGCAAACCAGTTGCGCTCGATGACCGAGGCGTAGCCGAGAACGCCGGCCCCTGCCGCTGCGGTACCGATGAGGACTTGTCGTCGCATCCACACATGGTGTCATGCCGCGGGCCTAGGGGGCGCCCTGGCAGGCTGACGGGCGCTTGGCAGCAACGCTCCGTCACTGTCAAGGTGACGTGACGCAAACACCTGCTTCGGGGAGCAGCCTTGGTTCTGATTCCAGATTATGTAGGAGCCTTTCGTGCAGTATCTGCACGAAAGGCTCCTACATAACTTAAAACCTGCCTCGTGGGCGCGGCCGAGGCGCGCAGGCACAAGACACGGCAGGATGTGCTCATGGCTGGACTCAAGGATCGGCTCCGGACGGACCTCACCGCGGCGATGAAGGCACGCGACGAAGTGCGGATCAGAACGCTGCGCATGGCCCTCACCTCGGTCTCCAACGAGGAGGTGTCCGGGAGCACGGCCCACGAGCTCAGCGACGACGACGTGCTCCGGCTGCTCGCCCGGGAGGCCAAGCGGCGCCGCGAGGCGGCCGAGGCGTTCGAGTCGGCCGGGCGGGCCGACCAGGCGGCCGCCGAGCGGGCCGAGGACCGGGTCCTGGCCGAGTACCTTCCGGCACAGCTCAGCGACGACGAGCTGGCCTCGATCGTCGCCGGGGTGGTCACTGAGACCGGCGCCTCCGGCATGGGGGCGATGGGCCAGGTGATGAAGGCGGTCACGCCGCGTGTGGCAGGCCGCGCCGAGGGTGGCCGGGTGGCCGCCGAGGTCCGCCGCGCCCTGGCAGGCTGAGCCGGGCCGAGGCGACCATGCCGGGCTGAGCTTCGCCGGCGGCGGCTCCGCGATGGCCGCCGACGGCGAGATCAGGTCTTCAGCGTGAGCAGGCTGGCCAGCGGGTCGTCGGCCAGCGGGCCGGCTATCGGCGGGGTGCCGCCGCCCAGGCCTCCCCCGTTGCCGCCGCCGCCATTTCCTCCGCCCTTGCCTCCGCCCTTGCCCTTCTTGGGCGGCTTCGGCGAGTTGATGCCGGTGCCCTCGGAGAAGAACGGGCTGTCCTGCGGCAGCTGGACGAACGCCGCCGGGCTGCCCAGGTTGGCGCCGCTGGAAAAGCTCATCTGCCAGGTAGCGGCCGGGGCGTTGTCGCCGAACATCTGGCCCGGGTCGGCCAGGCCCCCGCCGAAAGCGGGGTCCTCGCGGTAAATCGAATTCTGGCCGAGCATCGCGCCGCCCGTCGTGGGGTCGACCGGGTTGAACACCGAGACGTAGCCGGCCAGGTGCGGGGTATAGCCGGCGAACGCGGCGTAGTAGCCGCTGTTCGCGGTGCCGGTCTTGGCTGCTGCCGGAACGCCGATCCCGCGGCCGGCGGCCGTGCCGGGGGAGACCAGAACGCCCTGCAGGATGTAGTTGGCCGCTTCGGCTACCGAGGCGGAGAGCACCCGGTGGCAGCTGCCGCCCATCACCGGCAGGCTCTGGCCGCCGGAGGTCAGGATCTGCTGGATCGCCGTCGGGGTGCAGTAGATCCCGTTGGCTGCCACGGTCGCGTACGCGTTGGCCATGCTCAGCGGCGAGACGGGCGCGAAGCCGAGGGTGAACGCCGGGTCGTTGTCGGCCGAGTAGTTCTGGCCCAGCGCCCGGTCCGGGCGGAGCAGCGAGACGCCGTTGGCCCAGGTCATTCCCAGGTTCGCGGCGGTCTTGACCACGTTGCACAGCCCGACCTTCTGCTCCAGGTGGGCGTAGAACACGTTGATCGACTGGGTGGTCCCGTTGTACAGCGTGAACGTCCCCTTGCCGGCGCCCTCGGCGTTGCTCAGCGTGTACGGGGTGACGATGGGCTGGCCCGCGCAGTTGCTGTACCCGGTGATCGAGGCCGGGGACACGATCGCCTGGCTGAACCCGAACGGAACGCCCTGATCGAGCGCGGTGATCAGGGTGAAGAGCTTGCTCGACGAGCCGGTCTGCACGCCGGTGCCGCCGTCGTACTGGGTGGGCACCGCGTAGTCGACCGTGGTCTGGCCGGGACCCGTGCCGTAGGGACGGTCCACGGCGATGGCCCGGATCTTGCCGGTGCCCGGCTGGATCATGACCTCGGTGTCGACGTCGTTGTTGGGGTTGTAGAAGCCGTTGTGCGCCGGGAGCACCCAGTTGACGGCGCGGTCCGCCGCATTCTGGTCGGCCGGCTGCAGCGTGGTGTAGATCCTCAGGCCGCCGACCGAGTTCAGCTCCTTGTAGGCCGTGGCGTACGCGGCGTTGTTCTTCATCTCGGACATCACGTAGTCGCAGAAGAAAGCGTCGCTGGCCGCCTGCGGGCTGACACAGCCCTGCTCCAGCGGCGCGGACGAGAGCTTCAGGCCGAGCGGCATCTTCTCGGTGGCGGTGGCGGTGGCCTGCGAGATGTAGCCGACCTGCGCCATGCGGGCGAGCACGATGTTGCGGCGGCCGACGGCCTGGCTCGGGTCGGTGATCGGGTCGTAGAGCGTGGGGTTGCGCACGAGGCCGGCCAGCAGTGCCGCCTCCGGAAGCGTCAGATCCGCCGCGCTGGTGCTGAAGTAGCGCTCCGCGGCCACCTGGATGCCGACGGCGCTGTTCTCGAAGTACGCGGCGTTGAGGTACGCAGCGAGCAGTTCGGGCTTGGTCAGCTCGTGCTCGACCTGGGCGGCCATGCGCAGCTCGCGGATCTTGCGCGTGAGCGTCTGCGCGGCGGCGGCGGCGGCCTCCTGCTTGTTCGTCGCGGTCAGGATCAGCGCGTTCTTGACGTACTCCTGCGCGATCGTGGAACCACCCTGGGTGGACCCGCCGCCCAGGTCGGTGGCCAGCGCCCGGAGGGTGCCCCGCAGGTCGAACGCCCCGGTCTGCCAGTACGTGTCGTCCTCGATCGCGACGATCGCCCGCCGCATCACCGGTGCGATCTGGTCGTAGGAGACCGGGATCCGGTAGATGTTGTTGGGGTAGTAGTACGCGATCAGCTTGCCGTTGGCGGTCAGGATCTCCGACCGCGAGGGCAGCTGCCCCAGCCCTGCCACCTTGAGCGTATTGAAGGCATTCGCCACATTGCGGGTCGCGACCCCGGCGAGGCCGACCAGTGGTACCGCCACGGCAGCTACCAGCAGCCCGGCACCGACGGAGACGGCCAGCAGCCTGCCTGCCGCGCTGACGCCTGCGGCGCCGGCGCGGCGCTCTGAGTTCAGCACGCAAACAGGTTACGCTGACGCCCGTAATGCAGGTACCAGGAAGCTGGATCCGGGTCGGGACGCCTCGGTGGGGGGAGGTGAGCAGGTCACCGGCGCCGCGTGCGACCCTCGGCGCGGCCGCCAGCGCGTGGCCACCGAAGCAGGGAACATGGCCGTGACTAGTCACTTCTGTTCGCATAGTCCAGGAGAGCTATTTGAGAAATGGGCCCGGCGGGGTCTAGCGCTGCGTGGCGGTTTTCCGTAAGTTACTTTCCCGCGACCATCGCTACGGGGCCGGCGTGCCGCCGTGTCCCGGACCGTAACTAGACGCCATCCGGCGTGACGACCCAACATGGGCGTGACGATCAGGAGGAGTGGGCCACATGTGGATCACGGACTGGACCGCGCGTGCCGCGTGCAAGGGAACTGATCCTGACGAGCTCTTCGTTCAGGGCGCGGCGCAGAACCGGGCCAAGCTGATCTGCCGGGGCTGCCCAGTACGGACCGAGTGCCTCGCCGACGCGCTCGACAACCGGATCGAGTTCGGCGTATGGGGTGGCATGACCGAGCGCGAGCGGCGTGCGCTGCTTCGCCGCCGCCCGGACGTGACCTCATGGCGCGACCTGCTCGAGAGTGCACGCAACCAGTACGAGCGGGCCAGCGACGAACTCGTCGCCAGCTGAGCACACCGGCCCTGAGCACACCGGCCTGAGCACGCAACCCTGATCACACCGTCGTGATCCCTCGCCCGCCGTGGCCGTCAGAGCCGCGGCGGTTGTCATTGGGTGCGGAAACTGTCTCCAACCGCGGCAAGCCCGGTGAGGTCGTGCACGTCGTCGGGCTGTGCTGGCACCTCGGCCACGGGCACATGCGGGTGGGCGGTGGTGAAGTGCTCGGCCACCCGGTGCTCCACCGCTGACTGCTGCATGCGCTCGGCGTGCAGGCGCAGCGTGGCGACCGTCAGCGCGCGGTAGTTCCCGTCCTCGGCGTCAGCTGCCTGCAGGGTCTCGGCCGCGGCCAGGCTGCGGGCCGCCGACAGGCGCGCGGCCGGGGAGCGGTGCACCCGGTTGAGGACCAGGCCGGCCAGGGGCATTCCCTCCTGGGCCAGGCGCTCCACGAAGTACGAGGCCTCGCGCAGCGCGTCCGGCTCGGGCGCCGCGATCACCAGGAACGCCGTGCCCGGCGCGCGCAGCAGCCGGTAGGTGTAGTCGGCTCGCTCGCGGAACCCGCCGAACATCGTGTCCAGGGCGGAGACGAACGTCTGCACGTCCTTGAGCACCTGGGCGCCGAGCACCTTCGTCAGCACGCCGGTGACCATGCCGAAGCCGGCGTTCAGCACCTTCACGTACGCGCGCCCGCCCACCTTCGCCGGGACCACGAGCAGCCGGATGAGCCGGCCGTCGAGGAACCGGCCCAGCCGCTGCGGCGCGTCGAGGAAGTCGAGCGCGGACCGGCTCGGCGGCGTGTCCACGACGATCAGGTCCCACTCCTCGGCCCGGCGCAACTGGCCGAGCTTCTCCATCGCCATGTACTCCTGCGTCCCCGAGAACCCGGACGACAGCGACTGGTAGAACGGGTTCGCCAGGATCTGGGCCGCACGATCCGGATCGGCGTGGGCCTCGACGATCTCGTCGAAGGTCCGCTTCATGTCCAGCATCATCGCGTGCAGGCTTCCGCCGGCAGGCCCATCAGGCCCATCAGATCCAGTGGCCTGAACGCTGACGCCAGCCTGGACCCGCTCCGGAAACGGAACCGGGCGCGGGGTGTTGTCCAGCTTGGACAGGCCCATCGACTGGGCCAGCCTGCGCGCCGGGTCGACGGTGAGAACGACCACGTGCCTGCCGCGCTCGGCCGCGCGCAGGCCGATGGCGGCGGCGGTCGTGGTCTTGCCGACCCCGCCGGAACCGCAGCAGACGATCACGCGGGTGCGCCGGTCGTCGATGAGCCGGTCGACGTCGAGCCGCGGTGGTGTGACGCTCATCAGGCCGCCCCCTGCTCGCGCAGCGCAGTAGCCAGCCGGTACAGCCCGGCCAGGTCGATGCCGTCGGTGATCATGGGCAGGTCGTAGCGCGGCTGGCCGGCCTCGGCCAGCCTGCGCCGCTGCTCCTCCTGGCCGACGGCCGCCACCGCGTGCTCGGTGAGCTCGGCTGCGAGTTCCCCGGCGAGGCGCACGCTGTCGTCGAGGCCGGCGGCCTTGAGCCCGATCGCGAGCTCGTTCTCGTCGAGCGACCCGGCCGCCACGTCCTCGAGCTGCGGCAGCGGCAGCACCATCGGCCGGACCATGTTGATCAGGATGCCGCCGACACCGATCCCGCCGCCGGGAAGCTCGCGCAGCTCGGCTATGCCGTCCAGCACCTCCTGGACCGGCATCTCCTCCAGCGTGGTGACGAAGTGCACGGCGGTCTCCGGGGAGTGGATCACCTTCTGCACGGTGTCGGCGTGATTGCGGATCGGCCCCACCCGGGCCAGCCCGGACACCTCGGAGGTGACGTTGAGGAACCGGCCGATCCGGCCGGTCGGCGGCGCGTCCATCACGACAGCGTCGTACACGGGCTTGCCCGCCTTCTTCCTGCGGACGGCCTCGGCCGCCTTCCCGGTCAGCAGCACGTCGCGCAGCCCCGGGGCGATCGTGGTCGCGAAGTCCATCACGCCGAGCCGGGTCAGCGCCTTGCCCGCGTGCCGCAGGTTGTAGAACATCTCGAGGTACTCGAGCAGGGCCGACTCCGGGTCGGCGACCAGCGCGTTCACGTCACCGCCGGGCTGCGTGCCGGTGGCCGGCGCCACCGCGATCTTGCGCTCCTCGTAGGGGAGCGGCGGGCAGTCGAAGACCTGGGCGATCCCCTGGCGGCCCTCGACCTCGATCAGCAGCACCCGCTTCCCGCCGGACGCGAGCGCGAGCGCCAGGGCGCTGGCGACCGTGGTCTTGCCGGCCCCGCCTTTCCCGGTCACGACGTGCAGCCGCACGCCCTCCCAGTCCGTGTCCCTTGTGCTCATCCCTTGGAGGCTATCCGGGCCGGCACACCGCGAATCCCCCTGACGGTGCGTGTCCTCGTCCCTCGCGCCCCGCTGGCCTCCGCCGGCACCCGAGTGCCCGGCCGGCACGCGCCGTATGATCTCTGCCGGCTGGCTGAAATGGCACTAGGCTGGGGCGAAAGTACGGGCCTTGTCCGTGACCGGAGAAGAGGTGTGGTCATGGAAGTCGGTATAGCCATCATCATCGTGATTCTCGTCGTGGCGGCCATTGCTTTCGGGCGCTCGGTCAGGGTCGTGCAGCAGTACGAGCAGGGCATCATCTTCAGGTTCGGACGAGTGCTCCCGGGTACCCGCGGGCCAGGGCTGACCATCATCCGGCCGTTCGGTGACCGGATGCAGAAGGTCAACATGCAGATCGTCGCGATGGCGGTTCCCGCGCAGGAGGGCATCACCAGGGACAACGTGAGCGTCCGGGTGGACGCCGTCGTCTACTTCCGGGTGGTGGACCCGATCAAGGCCACCATCAACGTGCAGAACTACATGTTCGCGATCTCCCAGCAGGCCCAGACCTCGCTGCGCTCGATCATCGGCCAGTCCGAGATGGACCAGCTGCTGGCCGAGCGGGACAGCGTGAACCGGGAGCTGCGACGGATCATCGACGAGCCGACCGAGGGCCCGTGGGGGATCCGGGTCGAGCGGGTGGAGATCAAGGACGTCTCGCTGCCCGAGGGCATGAAGCGGTCGATGTCACGGCAGGCGGAGGCGGAGCGGGAGCGGCGCGCGCGGATCATCACCGCCGACGGCGAGTACCAGGCCTCCAAGCGCCTGGCTGCGGCGGCCAACGTCATGGCGCGTGACCCGGCCGCTCTGCAGCTGCGGCTGCTGCAGACCGTGGTCGAGGTCGCCGCGGAACGCAACAGCACGCTGGTCATGCCCGTTCCTGTCGAGCTGCTCCGGTTCTTCGACAAGTTCACCCCCACCACGCCGGGAGGCGGCGCGCAGCCCGGCAGCCTGGCCGACTTCGGCGGCGAGGACGTGGAAAAGGCCGAGGCCGAGATCGAGAGCGGCGCGCCGCTGTCGATACCCGAGGTGCCGGACATCCCGGAGCTGCCCGGGGCCGACACGGGCCTGGACAAGGTGGCCACCGACGCCGCGCCCGAGGCCACCACGATCGCGGCCGACGGCCACGCCGCGGACACCCGGGCAGCTGCCAACGGGGAGGCGTCGCCCGCGGCCGAGGAAGCCCCGACGGACCCGGGCGCGTAACGCGCGCCGGCGGTGAGCCGCCTTCGCATGGCGGGGAGACGCACGGCGATCGGCGCCTCCCCGCTATGGTTCGGTCATGGCGAAGTGGGAGTACGTAACGGTTCCGCTGCTTGTGCATGCGACCAAGGAGATCCTGGACAACTGGGGCGACGACGGCTGGGAGCTCGTGGCGGTCGTTCCCGGGCCGAACCCCGAGCAGCTCGTTGCCTACATGAAGCGGGAGCGGTCATGAGTGCCGAGGAAAATGACGGCTCGCCCGAAGCCAGGCTCGCCGCGCTCGGGCTGACCCTGCCGAACGTCACGCGCCCGCTTGCCGCGTACGTCCCGGCGGTGCGCACCGGCAGCTACGTGTATACGTCCGGGCAGATCCCGGTCGTCGACGGGCAACTGCTGGCCACCGGCAAGGTTGGCGCCGACGTGGGCGTGGCCGAGGCCGCGGCGCTGGCCAGGACCTGTGCGCTGAACGCGCTGGCCGCCGTGGCGTCGCTGACCGATGGGCTCGGCGCGATCCGGCGCATCGTGAAGGTGGTCGGCTTCGTCTCCAGCGCACCGCATTTCACCGAGCAGGCTCAGGTCGTCAACGGCGCGAGCGAGCTGCTGATCGAGGTGTTCGGCGATGCGGGCAGGCACGCCAGGAGCGCGGTCGGGATGGCGGTGCTCCCGCTGGACGCACCCGTCGAGGTCGAGCTCATCGCAGAGGTACGGGATTAGGTGAGCGGGGGCCCGATCAGGGTTGGCGGTCAGCTCGGCCAGCGGGCCCTCGACATCCTCGCCGGGAAGCAGCCCCCGGCCCGGCCCCGCGACGCGGCCACCGTGATGCTGCTGCGCCCCGCCGCTGCCGGAGACCGCGCCGGCGGGGCGCCGCTCGAGGTCTACATGCTGCGCCGCAAGTCCTCGATGGCGTTCGCCCCCGGCGCCTACGTGTTTCCCGGTGGCTCGGTCGACGCCAGGGACGCCGACGAGCACGTGGCGTGGGCCGGGCCCGCGCCCGCGGAGTGGGGCCGGGTCTTCGACGCGCCGCCGCAACAGGCAGCCGCCCTGGTCTGCGCCGCGGTGCGGGAAACCTTCGAGGAGTCCGGTGTGCTGCTGGCCGGGCCGTCCGCGGACTCGGTGGTGGCCGACACGACCGGCGCGGACTGGGAAGCCGACCGCCTGGCGCTGCTCGACCGCTCGCTCTCGCTGGCCGAGCTGCTCGCCCGCCGTGGCCTCGTGCTGCGGTCCGACCTGCTCAGGCCGTGGTCCCGGTGGATCACGCCGGTGATCGAGGAACGCCGCTTCGACGCCAGGTTCTTCGCCGCGGCCCTGCCGCCGCAGCAGCGCACCAGGGACGTCGGCGGCGAGGCAGCCGAGGTGGCCTGGGTCAGCCCGGCCGGCGCGATCGCGATGGGGCGCCGGCGGGAGATCTTGCTGTGGCCGCCGACCGCGGTGAGCCTGGCCGAGCTCGCGGCGTGCGGCGACGTCGCGGCGGCGCTGCGGCCCCGCAAGGTCAGGCCGGTGCTGCCGGAGGCGAGCGTCGCCGAGGGCGCGGTCTGGCTGACCATCCCCGCCGATCTGGAGTACCCGCTATGACCAGCCCTGACGGAACCGGGTCGGCCCGCGCACGTTGCGTTCTGGCCCCTAATCCGTCCCTGATGACGCTGGACGGGACGAACACCTGGATCGTCGCGGAGCCCGGCGCGGAGGCGGCCATCGTCGTGGACCCCGGGCCGCCGGACGACGAGGGCCACCTGAGCCGGGTCCAGGCGGCCGCCGCCGGCGCGGGGCGGCGCATCGAGAAGATCGTGCTCACCCACCGCCACGCGGACCATTCCGGCGGGGCACGGCGGCTCGCCGAGCTCACCGGGGCCCCGGTGCTGGCGGTGGACCCGGAGCACCGGGTCGGGGCCGGCACCGCGCTCGGCCCCGGGGACACGGTGCGGGCCGGCGGGGTGGAACTACGGGTCATCGAGACCCCGGGGCACACGGACGACTCGGTGAGCCTGCTGCTGGAGGCGGACGGCGCGGTGCTCACCGGGGACACGGTGCTCGGCCGCGGCACCACCGTGATCGCCGGCGACGGCAACCTGGGCGACTACCTGCGGTCCCTCGACCGGCTGCGGGCGCTGGCCGACGATCCCGGCCTGCGGGTGCTGCTGCCCGGGCACGGGCCGCTGCTCGGCGAGCCCGCGCAGGCCCTGGATTACTACATCGCGCACCGCGCGGAGCGGCTCGCCGAGATCGAGGCCGCGCTCGCCGCCGGGTGCCGGACCGTGGCCGACATCGTGGCCAGGGTCTACGTGGACGTTGACCGGGCGCTGTGGCCGTTCGCCGAGTGGTCGGTGCGGGCGCAGCTCGCGTACCTGGCCGAGCGCGGCGCTCTGCCGCCCGGCATGCAGCCGCCCGGCATGCAGCCGCCCGACTAGCCGACCCGCCCTGCCCGCCCTCGAGCCGCCCCCGCCCGCCCTGCCCGGCCTCGAGCCGCCCCTACCGGGCCCGCCTGCGCATCCGCTCCGGGTCGATCAGCAGCACCGACTTGGGGTGCAGCTGGATCCAGCCACGGGCGACGAAGTCGGCGAGCGCCTTGTTGACCGTCTCCCGTGAGGCCCCGACGAGCTGGGCCAGTTCCTCCTGCGTCAGGTCGTGATTGACCTGCAGGCCGTCCTCCTGCCTGGTGCCGAAGCGCGCCGCGAGGTCGAGCAGTGCCTTCGCCACCCGGCCCGGCACGTCGGTGAAGACCAGGTCGGACATGACGTCGTTGGTGCGGCGCAGCCTGCGGGCCAGCGCCGCGAGCAGATGCATGGCCACGTCGGGCCGTCCGTTGAGCCAGCTCCGGAGGTCGTCGTGGGCCAGGGCGGCGAGCCGGACGTCGGTGACGGCCGACGCGCTCATCGTGCGCGGCCGCGGGTCGAACAGCGAGAGCTCGCCGAACATCTCGCCCGGCCCGATGAGGCTGATCAGGTTCTCCCTGCCGTCCGCCGACGTCCTGGTCAGCTTGACCTTGCCGTCGAGCACGACGTACAGCGCGTCGCCCGCGTCGCCCTCGTCGAACAGCCGCTCGCCCCTGGCCAGCGCGACCTCGGTCACCCCGGCCCGGAGGGCCTTCGTCCCCTCGTCGTCCAGGGCCTCGAACAGCGGCGCCCGCCGCAGCATGTCCTCGGCGTTGTCCACGGCACCTCCTCGCCCGCTTGCTCGTCCGCCTCCAGGAGCTACTACTCAGTGTGGCCTATTCATCCACAGCACGCGACTTGCGCATCTTCAGGTCACACCCGGCGGATGTTCAGTGATGTCCGCCTTCGGACTGGGCGAGGCGCTTGCGGCAGTCCTCGATCATGGCTTGCGCGTCGGCGGCGCCCACCCACCGGGCCGCCTCGACCACCTTGCCCGGCTCCAGTTCCTTGTAGACCTCGAAGAAGTGCTGGATCTCCAGCAGTTCGAACTCCGAGACGTCCGCGATGTCGTTCAGGTGCGCCATCCGCGGGTCCGTCGCGACGACCGCCAGAATCTTGTCGTCGGGACCGTTCTCGTCCCTCATCCGGAACATGCCGATCGCCCGGCACTGGATCAGGCAGCCGGGGAACGTAGGCTCGTCCAGCAGCACGAGCGCGTCGAGCGGATCGCCGTCCAGCGCCAGCGTGCCTTCGACGAAGCCGTAGTCAGCCGGGTACCGAGTGGAGGTGAACAGCATCCTGTCCAGCCGGATTCGCCCGGTTTCATGATCCATTTCGTACTTGTTCCGCTGGCCCTTGGGTATTTCGATCGTCACTTCGAAGTTCACGTCTCCGCCTTCGCGCCGCGTGGATGATTGACTCCGTTGCTTCGATGTCTACCCGGTCCGGGTAGGCCCGTGTCGGGCGGGATCCAGCATTTGCGAGAGGAGGCAACCCGTGCGTCGGTTCCGCCGTGCTGCCACGGTGTTGCTGGCCCTGCTCATCGTGTTCACGATCACGGCGGGCGTCGCGGTGGCGCGCATGCTGCCGCCGCGGCTGGCGCTGTGGCGGCTGCCCACCGTGGCCAGCCACAGCCTCGCCGGGGCCGGCCCGGTGCTCGACCCCGTCGCGGATCCGGCCGACGGCCCGGCTGGGTCGGTGCAGACGGGTCATTCCGGCTATTCCGGTCAGATCGCGACCGCGGCGGGCGTCGCGGCCGCGCTGGCCCCGGTGCTCGGGTCTGCCACGCTCGGCAAGCACGTCGGCGTCGTGGTCGACGACCTGTCCTCCGATCAGGTGCTGGTCTCCCGCGACGCCGCCTCGGGCTTCGCCCCCGCATCCACCGCCAAGCTCGCGGCCGCGGTCGCCGCGCTCGACGTGCTCGGCCCGGACGCCACGTTCACCACCCGGGTCGTGACCGGCGGGAGCGCATCCTCGATCGTCCTGGTCGGCGGCGGCGATCCCACGCTGGCCGCCGGGCACCCGCCCGCCTCGGACTACCCCCAGCCCGCCACGCTGGCGTCGCTCGCCGCGCGGACCGCCCGGGAACTGCGGGCCAGGGGGATCCGCGCGGTGCGGCTCGGCTACGACACGTCGCTGTTCACCGGCCCGCCGATGGCGCCCGGGTGGCCGGACGCGTACGTGACCACGGGAAACGTCACCCCGATCTCCTCGCTCGAGGTCGATCAGGGCAGGCTGACCGCGGGCGGCGCCCCGCAGGACGCCAACGACGCGGAGAACTTCCGGGCCCGCACGTTCACCCCGGCGGCCGAGGCCGCGCAGGCCTTCGCCGGGTTCCTTGCCGCGGACGGCATCCGGATACGCGCGGCGCTGGGCCAGACGGCGCCGCCGCGCGGGGCGGAGGAGATCGCCGCGGTGTCGTCGCCGCCGCTGGCCGAGATCGTCGACTGGATGCTCACCCAGAGCAACAACGTGATCGCGGAGAACCTGGCCCGGCAGGTCGCGATCGCCACCGGACGGCCCGCCTCGTTCAGCGGTGCGGCCGCCGCCGAGACCGCTGTGCTGCGCAAGCTCGGCGTCCGCGGCACGTTCCGGCTCGTCGATGGGAGCGGCCTGTCGCCGCAGGACCGGATCGCCCCGGAGGTGCTCATCCAGCTGATCCGCCTTGCGGCGTCGGCGAGCCGCCCCGGGCTGCGCGCCGTCATCACCAGCCTGCCGGTGGCCGGGTTCTCCGGCACGCTCGCCCCGGGTGGCAGCGTCTTCCCCGACGTGGGCCAGGCCGGGCTCGGCGTGGTGCGGGCCAAGACCGGCAACCTGTCGACCGTGGTGTCGCTGGCCGGCATCGCCCAGGCCAGGGACGGTCAGCTGTTCGCGTTCGCGTTCATGGCGGACCGGCTGAGCGGCAACGGCCTGGACGCCGGGGCATCCGATCTGACCAGGCTGGCCACGGCCCTCGCCGGCTGTGGCTGCGGCTGAGCGCTCGCCCCGGCGTGAGCCACCCGGAACGCCAACGTACGGTGGTGGGGTGAGCAGCTCTCAGATGATTGACTGGAACGTCGCCACCTCAACCGGCGTCAGGTGGGCGCGGCCCGGGCCCGCCGTCAGCATGGCCGAGGCCCGGAAGGTCGTCGCCGAGCTGCGCAGCCTGGCGGACGCCGCTGCTGAGCCGGTCCGCGAGCTGACCGGGCTGCCCGGGTCGGGAGACGGCGGCAGGGTCGCCGTCGTGGACCGGCCCGGCTGGATCCGGGCCAACGTCGACGGGTTCCGGGTGGTGCTCGACCCGCTGGTCGAGCACATGCAGCAGCGGGGCTCGGCGCCGCCGGCGGGGTCGGTGATCAGCGCGGTCGGGTCGCGGGTCACCGGCATGCAGGCAGGGCTGATCCTGGCCTACCTGGCGGGCCGGGTGCTCGGCCAGTACGAGCTGTTCCTGCCGCCCGACCCGGACGCGCCGGCGTCGAGCTCGTCCGACGCCCCCGCGGGCAGGCTGACCCTGGTCGCGCCGAACATCGTCATGGTGGAGCGCGAGCTCGCGGTCGACCCGCACGACTTCCGGCGCTGGGTGTGCCTGCACGAGGAGACGCACCGGACCCAGTTCACCTCCGTGCCGTGGCTGCGCCCCTACGTGCAGGAGCAGATGACCGAGTTCCTGCTGGCCTCGGACCTCGACCCGGCCTCGATCCTGGACCGGCTCAGGACGGCGGCGGACGCGGTGGCCGGCGCGGTCCGCGGCAGCGGCGAGAGCCTGATCGAGGCGATCCAGACCCCGCGCCAGCGCGAGATCCTGGACCGGCTCACGTCGGTGATGACGCTGGTCGAGGGCCACGGCGACTACGTGATGGACGCGGTGGGCCCCACGGTCGTGCCCTCGGTGGCGGAGATCAGGGCCAAGTTCTCGGCCCGGCGGGTCAGCGGCGGCCGGATCGAGCAGGCGATCCGCAGGATCCTCGGCATCGACCTGAAGATGAAGCAGTACGAGCAGGGGTCCAAGTTCGTCAAGACGGTCGTCGACGAGGCCGGGATGGACGTGTTCAACAAGGTCTGGACCTCCCCGCAGACGCTGCCGACCAAGGCCGAGATCGCCAGCCCGGGGACCTGGCTGGAGCGGGTCGGCGGCAGCAGCGGCCACGACATGAACGGCAGCGGCGCCGCGGCCGGCTGAGCTGTGCTAGCCCCAGGGGGGGCGACCCCCCTCCGATCCCCCGCCGCGGAGCAAGCTCCGCGAGGACTGTGACCCCGGATGGGCCCCCACCCCGCGGTCGCGCAGGTCCGCCTCGCCGTGCGCCGCGGCCTGTCCGGTGCCGGCCTGCAGCCCGGCGACCTGGTGCTCGCGGCGTGCTCCGGCGGCGCGGACTCGCTGGCCCTGGCCTCGGCGCTGGCGTTCGAGGCGCCA
>JASHQP010000166.1 GCA_030039095.1 Streptosporangiaceae bacterium | reverse complement strand
ATCAAGTCAGAGGAGTCGCAGGCCGGCATCGACGTCACGCTCGTCGGGCAGTCGTTCGACACGATCATCGGCGAGAGCGCCCCGTGCGCGCCGATGGGCCCGAAATGCAATATCCAGGTGTTTGCTTACGGCGGCTGGAGCTTCGACGGGCCTGGCTTCGAGCCGACCGGCGAGCCGCTGTTCGCCACCGGCGCCGGGTCGAACTCGGGCAACTACTCCGATCCCACGATGGACAAGCTGATCGACGAGACGCACACCAGCGGCAGCCTGGCGGTGTTCCACGAGTACGCCACGTACGCGGCGCAGCAGCTGCCGTACATGTGGGTTCCGAACCCGAACCCGTTCCTGATCCAGGCCGTCACCAAAAAGCTGCGCGGCGTCACGTTCAGCCCGATGTTCACTCTGCTCCCTGAGTACTGGTATTTCACCAAGTAGCTCCCGGGGGACCACACTCCTGCCCGCCCGCCCCGACCTACGCTCCCGGGGCGGGCGGGCAGGGATTCCTTGGCGGGCGGGCAGGGATTCCTTGGCGGGCGGGGCGTGGAACCGCTGGGCGCGCGGGCAGGGGAATGGCCGGGCTCAGATTGACCGCAGCCAGAGGTCCGGCAGCGTGTACCCGTCCGCGAACGGGTCCGTCGGATCCATGCCCATCTGGCTGATCCCGGTGATCCACGCCTGGCCGGCGACGCTCGGAATCACCGCGGGGCGGGGGGCGTGGCGCCCGACCGTGGTGGTCTCCTCGATGCGGCAGCTGAACACGCTCCCGATCAGCGACTCGTGCAGGAACGGCTCGCCAGGAGCCAGCAGGTCCCGCGCGGCCAGAACCGCCATCCGGGCGGACGACCCGGTGCCGCACGGGGAGCGGTCGATGCGGCCGGGCGCGACCACCACGGCGTTGCGCGACCGCAGCACGCCGTCCTCGCGCCGCAGCGGGCCAGCGAACTCGGTGATCGTGACGCCCGGGTAGCGGGGCTCCTCCGGGTGGGCAACCGGCAGCTGCTCCGCCGCGGCCTCCGTGATCAGCTGGCCGAGGACACAGATGTCCCGCGCCTCGTCGGGAACGAGCGAGAATCCGAGCGACCGCGCATCAACGATCGCGTAGTGCATGCCGCCCCAGGCCACGTCGACGGGCACGCTGCCGTGCCCCGGTATCTCGACGCGCGCGTCGAGATGCTGGACGAAGGACGGCTGGTTGGTGAAGCGGACGCTGGTGACCTTTCCGTCCGAGCACTCGCAGTGCAGCGGGATCAGGCCCGCCGGTGACTCCAGGACGATCTCGGTGACCGGCTCGGTCATCGGCAGCATCCCGGTCTCCAGCAGAACCGTGGCTGTGCAGATCGTGTTGCTGCCCGACATCGCCGGGTACTCGGTTGCCTCGGCGATGATGTAGCCGAGCTGCGCCCGGGGATCGCAGGCGGGCACGACAAAGTTGACGCACCGCGACGGGCCGCCGCGCGGCTCGAACAGCAGTGACCGTCGCAGCTGGTCGTAATGCTCCTCGAAATACAGCCGCTTCTCGAAGACGCTGGAGCCGCGGATCTCACCGAGCCCCCCGGTCACGACGTCGTTCGCCTCACCGCCGACGTGGCAGCCGACCACCGTCAGGGTCCGCCTCCATCGCATGCGGCCTCCTCCCGCCCGACCCGCTCAGAGATCACAAACTCCGGCCGAAGGCTGCCGGCAATATGACAAAATCTAGCCCATGACCTATGTCGCAGCGGCCGACCGCTACCAGCACATCGGCTACCGCCGCTGCGGGCGCAGCGGCATCCAGCTTCCCGAGGTGTCGCTCGGGCTCTGGCACAACTTCGGCGACGACCGGCCGCTGGAGAACAGCCGGGCGATCCTGCGGCGGGCGTTCGACCTGGGGATCACGCACTTCGACCTGGCGAACAACTACGGCGTCCCCTACGGGTCGGCGGAAAGGAACTTCGGCCGCGTCATGCGCGAGGACCTGCGCCCGTATCGCGACGAGCTGATCATCTCGACGAAGGCGGGCTACGACATGTGGCCGGGGCCCTACGGCGAGTGGGGATCACGCAAGTACCTGATCGCCAGCCTGGACCAGTCGCTCGAGCGCATGGGCCTGGACTACGTCGACATCTTCTACAGCCACCGGTTCGACCCGGACACGCCGCTGGAAGAGACCATGGGCGCCCTCGACTTCGCGGTCCGCTCGGGCCGGGCGCTGTACGCGGGCATCTCCTCCTACTCCCCGCAGAAGACAAAGGAGGCGGTGTCGATCCTGGCGAGCATGGGCACGCGGGTGCTGATCCACCAGCCGTCGTACTCGATGCTGAACCGCTGGATCGAGAACGGGCTGCTGGACGTGCTCGAGCGCGAGGGAATCGGTGCGATCGTGTTCGCCCCGCTGGCCCAGGGCGTGCTCACCGACAAGTACCTCGGCGGGATCCCCGAGGGATCACGCGCCAGCCGCGGCACCTCTCTCTCCGGGAGCGACATCACCCCCGAGACGCTCGCCCACATCCGCGCGCTCGGCGAGATCGCCCGGGCCCGCGGCCAGTCCATCGCCCAGCTCGCGCTGTCCTGGGCGCTGCGCGACCCCCGGGTCACCTCCGTGCTGATCGGCGCGAGCAGCGTGGCTCAGCTCGAGGAGAACGTCGCCGCGGCGGGGCACAGCGACTTCACCGACGAGGAACTGGCCGCGATCGACCGGGACGCGGTCGAATCCAACCTCAACATCTGGGCCACCTCGAGCTCATACTGAGTTACTCAACGGGCTGCGGCGCCGGCAGATCGGCCAGCGACGAGCCCGGCCGTCGTGCGATAGAAGAACGCGAGCAGCGCGGGCGGCCGGGATCACGACCCGGCGGGCTCGGGCGACAACAGCCGCGCGGCCGACGCCTGCATGTGCGTCTTCAGCAGGCTGTCGGCACGCCGGAGGTCACCGCTGCGCAGGGCTTCGGTGATCGCCTGGTGCTCGTCGACCACTTCGTTCCCGTCCTGGTAGAAGGGCTCGAGCCGGATCAGGCAGAGCCGTGTCTCGGCGATGAGGGTCCGGAACATGCGGCTCAGCCGATCGCTGCCCGCCGCCTCCACCAGCGTCTGGTGGAAGGCGAGGTCGTGCCGGATGATCTCGGACCAGGGGCCGCCCACCGACGCCGCCAGCTGGTCGACGATCTCCTGCAGTTCCGCCAGCGCGGCCTCGGGCTGCTGCTTCACGACGATCTGCGCCGCGGCCCGCTCGATGACCCCCCGGGCCAGGTAGACATCGCGCGCGTCGTCGAGCCCGAGCTCGACGACGAACACGCCGCGGTTCCGCTCCGAGCGCAGGAGGCCTTCCTGGATCAGCCGCTGCATGGCCTCGCGTATCGGGCCGCGGCTCACCTGGAGCTGCCGCGCCAGCTCGACCTCGGCCAGCTGCGTGTGCGGCGGGAACTTGCCCTCGAGAATCTGGGACCGGAGCTGATCGGCGATCAGGGCCGGCGTGCTCCGCAGCTGCAACGGCTCGAGCACGCCCGGTGCCGGCCGGGTGGAAGTCGGCATCTCATCCTCCGTGGCTCACTGCGGCCGCTGCGCGCGTCTGTCCACAATGAGACAACCTTAGCGGCGTTTGAGGACCCCCTGGACCGCCGCTGGACGAACTCGAAGCCGGACCGCCCGC
>JASHQP010000165.1 GCA_030039095.1 Streptosporangiaceae bacterium | reverse complement strand
CGCCCGGCTGCGGCAAGACGCTCATCGCCAAGGCGGTGGCGAAATCCCTCGCCAAGCAGGTGCAGGCCAAGGCGGCGGCCTCGGCGGCCGCCGGGTCCACCGACAGCAAGCAAGAGGGCAAGTCCTTCTTCCTCAACATCAAGGGCCCTGAGCTGCTCAACAAGTACGTCGGCGAGACCGAGCGGCACATCCGGCTCGTCTTCCAGCGGGCCCGCGAGAAGGCCTCCGAGGGCATGCCGGTGATCGTGTTCTTCGACGAGATGGACTCGATCTTCCGCACCCGGGGCTCCGGCGTGTCCAGCGACGTCGAGAACACGATCGTGCCCCAGCTGCTGTCGGAGATCGACGGCGTCGAGGGCCTGGAGAACGTGATAGTGATCGGCGCGTCGAACCGGGAAGACATGATCGACCCGGCGATCCTGCGGCCGGGACGGCTGGACGTCAAGATCAAGATTGAGCGGCCCGACGCCGAGGCGGCCAGGGACATCTTCTCCAAGTACGTGGTGGGCGGCCTGCCGCTGCACCCCGACGACCTCGCCGAGCACGGCGGATCGCCCGCGGCCACGGTCGAGGAGATGATCCAGCGCGTCGTCGAGCGCATGTACAGCGAGACGGAGGAGAACAGGTTCCTCGAGGTCACCTACGCCAACGGGGACAAGGAGGTCCTGTACTTCAAGGACTTCAACTCCGGCGCGATGATCGAGAACATCGTGGACCGGGCGAAGAAGATGGCGATCAAGGAGTTCCTGGAGACCGGGCAGAAGGGCATCAGGATCTCCCACCTGCTCGCCGCGTGCGTCGACGAGTTCAGCGAGAACGAGGACCTGCCCAACACCACCAACCCCGACGACTGGGCCAGGATCTCCGGCAAGAAGGGTGAGCGGATCGTCTACATCAGGACCCTGGTGTCCGGCAAGCACGGCACCGAGGCGGGCCGGTCCATCGACACGGTGGCCAACACCGGCCAGTACCTGTAGGGCCAGAACGGCAGGGACAATTGGAGAGCCAGGAATGTGCCGGCACGGTCACGCCTGGGCACGATGGCGGTATGTCGGCACTAGGCTCTGAGGTATGAGCGTGCGTCGGGTGCTAGGCACGGAGACCGAGTACGGCATCGCCGTGCCCGGTCAGCCGGGCGCGAACGCGATGGTGACCTCATCTCAGGTCGTCAACGCCTACCAGGCCGCGAGGTCTGCGCGCGCCCGGAGGGCGCGGTGGGATTTCGAGGAGGAAAACCCGCTGCGCGACGCCAGGGGCTTCGACCTGGCCAGGGATGCGGCCGACTCGGCGCAGCTGACCGACGAGGACCTGGGCCTGGCCAACGTGATCCTCACCAACGGCGCCCGCCTGTACGTGGACCACGCCCACCCCGAGTACTCGGCACCCGAGTGCACAAACCCCCTCGACGCGGTTATCTGGGACAAAGCGGGCGAGAGGGTCATGGCGGAGGCTGCGACGCGGGCGTCGTCGATGCCGGGCGGTGCCACGATTCAGCTCTACAAGAACAACACCGACAACAAGGGCGCGTCATACGGCTGTCACGAGAACTACCTGATGAGCCGAGGGACGCCGTTCGCCGACATCGTGCGGCACCTCACCCCGTTCTTCGTGTCCCGGCAGGTGGTCTGCGGGGCCGGGCGGGTCGGCCGGGGCGCCGACGGCAGGGACGAGGGCTTCCAGATCAGCCAGCGCGCGGACTTCTTCGAGGTCGAGGTCGGCCTGGAGACGACGCTGAAGCGGCCGATCATCAACACCAGGGACGAGCCGCACGCCGACCCGGAGAAGTACCGCCGCCTGCACGTGATCATCGGTGACGCGAACATGAGCGAGATCTCCAGCTACCTCAAGCTGGGCACGACCTCGCTGGTGCTGGCGATGATCGAGGACCGGTTCCTGGGCTCCGACCTCGCGGTGGAGTCCCCGGTCGCCGAGCTGCGCGCGATCTCGCACGACCCCGCCTGCGAGCACCTCGTGACGCTGCGCGACGGCCGCCGGATGACCGCCGTCCAGCTCCAGCTCGAGTACCTGGATCTGGCCCGCAAGTACACCGAGGACCGTTTCGGCGCGGATGTCGACGACATGACCAGGGACGTGCTCGACCGCTGGGATTCGGTGCTGACCCGGCTCGGCGAGGACCCCATGCTCTGTTCCAGGGAGCTGGACTGGGTCACCAAGCTCGAGGTGCTCGAGGGATACCGGACGAGGGACGGGCTGGCCTGGACCGACCCCCGGCTGCAGCTCGTCGACCTCCAGTATGCCGACATCAGGCCCGATCGCGGCCTCTACAACCGGCTCGCCGCCAGGGGCCGGCTCGTCCGCCTGGTCGACGAGCAGGACGTGGCCAGGGCCATCGAGTACCCGCCGGAGGACACCAGGGCCTACTTCCGCGGGCGCTGCCTGCGCAAGTACCCGGACGCGGTGGCCGCGGCCTCCTGGGACTCGGTCATCTTCGACATCCCCGGGCGGGAGTCGCTGCAGCGCGTCCCGACCTTGGAGCCGCTGCGCGGCACCAAGGCGCACGTCGGCGAGCTGCTGGACCGCTGCGAGACCGCGGGCGAACTGGTCGCGGCGCTGACCGGCCAGGGCTGACCCGCCTGCGCCAGCAGGCTCACGGAACACCAGCCGCCAGATCCCGGTTCGGTACCAATGCCAGATGGCAGGATTGGGCGGGCCACGCGTGGGCGAGGATACCGTTGAGACTGCGGGGCCGTTCCCGCGGATCACGGAGGTTTCGGCATGGCGACGAAGGACACCGGAGGGCAGCGTCAGGCTCCGAGGCGAACCGAGGAGGAGCAGGACACCGCCCCGCAGGGGACCGAGGACGTCAAGGAACGCCAGGACAAGCTCACCGACGATGTCGACGCGATTCTGGACGAGATCGACGAGGTGCTCGAGGAGAACGCCGAGGAGTTCGTGCGGTCGTACGTCCAGAAGGGCGGCGAATGACGTAAGGCCGCGTTCTCGCGGCGGCCACCGCGGCAGTAGGGTCGCTTCTACCAGACGGTACAACGGAAGGATCCGCGTGGGCGCTGATTCCTACGGACGGGGGGCCTTCGGGCCGTATCTAGGCGCAGGGACCTCGTCGTTCACCGACTTCCTCGCCAGCGCGGCTCCCGGGCTGATGCCGGGGACGGCAGGGCCTGCCACGGCGGCCGGCGCGGTCACCCCGGCCGACGGGGCCGCGCCGGGCTCGTTCGCGCACGGGCTGACGCACGGCACCACGATCGTCGCGGCCGCGTGCGACGGCGGCGTGGTCATGGCCGGCGACCGGCGGGCGACGGCGGGGAACATGATCGCGCAGCGGCACTTGGACAAGGTCTTCCGCAGCGACGACTTCTCCGCGATCGGCATCTCCGGCGTGGCCGGCACCGGGATCGAGCTGGCCCGGCTGTTCCAGGTCGAGCTCGAGCACTACGAGAAGCTCGAGGGGCACGCCCTGTCGCTGGACGGTAAGGCGAACCGGCTCGCGAGCATGGTCAGGGGGAACATCGGCGCGGCGATGCAGGGCCTGGTCGTGGTGCCGCTGTTCTGCGGGTACGACGAGGACGCCGGCATCGGGCGCATCTTCAGCTACGACGTGGCCGGCGGCAGGTACGAGGAGCACCGGTTCTATGCGATCGGTTCCGGCTCGGTCTTCGCCCGCGGCTCGCTCAAGAAGCTCTACGCCGACGGCATGTCGGCCGGGGACACCGCGCTCGCGTGCATGCAGGCGCTCTACGACGCGGCCGACGACGATTCCGCCACCGGCGGCCCGGACGTGTCCAGGCGCATCTACCCGGTGATCGCGACGATCACGGCCGACGGCTTCGAGCGGCTGACCGACGAGCAGGCCGGGGCGTACGCGCAGACGGTCATCGAGGGCAGGATGACCGACCCCGACGGCCCGCCGGCCCCGCTGCGCCAGGCGGGCACGCCGAATGGGGGCACCAGCGCTCTGCCATCGAGCTAGCCAAGCCAGCGAACCGGCCCGACCCCACGACCACTGCAGCACCATCCGAAGGGAAGCCCAGCGGTGACGATGCCGTTCTATGTCTCGCCCGAACAGGTGATGAAGGACAAGGCGGACTACGCGCGCAAGCGCATCGCTGGTATCCGCAGCGGCGTCGTGATCGCCTTCGACGCCGGCATCCTGTTCATCGCGCCGAACCCGTCCCGGGCACTGCGGAAGTTCAGCGAGATCTACGACAGGATCGCGTTCGCGGCGGTCGGGCGGTACAACGAGTTCGAGAACCTGCGCAAGGCCGGGGTGCGCTACGCGGACCTGACCGGGTTCTCCTACGACCGCCAGGACGTGACCGCTCGCGGGGTGGCCAACTACTACGCCCAGGTCCTCGGGGCCATCTTCACCGACAGCCAGAAACCGTACGAGGTCGAGATCGTGGTCGCCGAGGTCGGAAAGACCCAGGACGACGACGAGATCTACCGGATCACGTTCGACGGCTCGGTGGCCGACGAGCGAGGCTTCGTCGTGATGGGCGGCCAGGCCGACCAGGTCGCCGCCGTGCTGAAGAACCAGTACCGGGATGGCATGACGCTCGCCGAGGCGTTCGCCGTTGCCATCGGGGCGCTGGCCAGCCCAGTGAAGGGGGCAGGGGAGGTGGGCGGGGGCTCCGACGTGACGACAGCCCAGCTCGAGGTGGCCCTGCTGGATCGCGGACGGGCGCACCGGATGTTCCGCAGGCTGACCGGCGCCCGCCTCGAAGCGCTGATGAGCGAGGCGGTCCCGGGCAGGGAGGAGACCGGGGCGATCGCGGGCGCCGCGGCCGGGTCCGATCAGGACACGGATGGCGCGGATGGCCCGGACACCGCGAGCTAGGCCGGCCGCGGTGCACCGGGAATCGGTCAGGTCCGGGCCGTGCCACGGCCGGGGTAGTGTCAAGTGCGTGCGGAGGGCTGCCAGGCTGGCCCGGCATGAGGAGGTAACGTGACCGCTGACCTCGCGAGCATCACCGGCATCGGTGTACCCACGTCTCTGCTGATCGGCGGCGAGTGGACCGACGGGCGCGCCGGTGTGCTGCCGGTCGTCGACCCGGCCACCGAAGACCCGGTGGCGGAGGTGGCGAGCGCGAGCGTCGAGGACGCCCTGGACGCGGTCTCCGCCGCCCACAACGCCCTGCCGCGCTGGGCCGCGACGCCGCCGCGGGAGCGCGGCGAGTGCCTGCGCCGCGCCTGGGAGCTGATGATCCAGCGATCCGACGCGCTGGCGCGGCTGATGGTCGTCGAGAACGGCAAGGCGCTCAAGGACGCGAAGGCGGAGATCACCTACGCCGCCGAGTTCTTCCGGTGGTACGCGGAAGAGGCGGTGCGGATCGAAGGCTCGCTGATGACCGCGCCCTCCGGCGCTAACCGGATCATGGTGCAGCGCCAGCCGGTCGGCGTCAGCGTGCTGGTGACGCCGTGGAATTTCCCGGCGGCCATGGCCACCCGCAAGATCGGGCCCGCGCTCGCGGCCGGCTGCACGGTGGTGCTGAAGCCGGCAAAGGAGACGCCGCTGTCGGCGTTCGCGGTCGCCGAGATCCTGCACGAGGCCGGCGTCCCCGACGGGGTCGTGAACGTGATCACCACGGTCAAGGCCGGGCCTCTCGTAGCTGCCATGCTCGCGGAACCAGCAGTGCGCAAGCTGTCCTTCACCGGCTCCACCGAGGTGGGCCGGACGCTGCTGGCGACCGCCGCGCAGACCGTCACGAACTGCTCCATGGAACTCGGCGGCAACGCGCCCTTCCTCGTCTTCGATGACGCAGACCTCGATGCCGCCCTCGACGGTGCGTTCCTCGCCAAGATGCGCAACGGCGGCGAGGCGTGCACCGCGGCCAACCGCTTCTACGTGCACGACGCGGTCGCTGACGAGTTCAGCTCCCGGTTCGCGCAGCGGCTGGCGGCGCTCAGGGTCGGCTCCGGCCTCGACGACGGCACCGACCTCGGCCCGCTGGTCAACGAGGACACGCGGTCCAAGGTGGCCGAGCTGGTCGAGGACGCCACCAAGACCGGCAGCAGGGTGGTGACCGGCGGGCACGCCCCGGATCGGCGCGGCTACTTCTACGAGCCGACGGTGCTCGACAACGTTCCGGCCGACGCGGGAATCCTGTCCGAGGAGATCTTCGGGCCGGTCGCGCCGATCGTGCGGTTCACCGACACCAGCGAGGCGATCGCGCTCGCCAACTCCACCGAGTACGGCCTGGTGTCCTACCTGTACACCCGCGACCTGCGCCGGGCGCTGCAGGTCGCCGAGGCGCTCGAGGCCGGCATGGTCGGCATCAACCGCGGCGTCGTCTCTGACCCGGCGGCGCCGTTCGGCGGGGTGAAGCAGTCGGGGCTCGGCCGCGAGGGCGCCCACGAGGGGCTGCTGGAGTTCACCGAGACCAAGTACATCGCGGTGGACTGGTAGTACGGCGCCACATGGACAGACGGATCTTCGGGCTCGAGAACGAGTACGGCGTCACCTGCACGTTCCGCGGGCAGCGGCGGCTGTCCCCGGACGAGGTGGCCAGGTACCTGTTCCGGCGGGTGGTGTCCTGGGGCCGCAGCAGCAACGTGTTCCTGCGCAACGGCGCCCGGCTCTACCTGGACGTGGGCAGCCACCCCGAGTACGCGACGCCGGAGTGCGACAACCTGATCGACCTGGTCACGCACGACAAGGCGGGCGAGCGGATCCTCGAGGGCCTGCTCGTCGACGCGGACCGCCGGCTGCGTGAAGAGGGCATCGCCGGCGACATCTACCTGTTCAAGAACAACACCGACTCCGCGGGCAACTCCTACGGCTGCCACGAGAACTACCTGGTCGGCCGGCACGGCGAGTTCGGCAGGCTGGCCGACATCCTGATCCCGTTCCTGGTCACCCGGCAGATCATCTGCGGCGCCGGCAAGGTGCTGCAGACGCCGCGCGGCGCCGTGTACTGCGTCAGCCAGCGCGCCGAGCACATCTGGGAGGGCGTGTCGTCGGCGACCACCAGGTCGCGCCCGATCATCAACACGCGCGACGAGCCGCACGCCGACGCCGAGCGGTTCCGCCGGCTGCACGTGATCGTCGGCGACTCGAACATGAGCGAAACCACGATGCTGCTCAAGGTCGGCGCCACCGACCTGGTGCTGCGGATGGTCGAGGCCGGGACGGTCATGCGCGACCTGACGCTGGAGAACCCGATCCGGGCGATCAGGGACGTCAGTCACGACATGACCGGCCGGCGCAAGGTGCGGCTGGCCAACGGGCGTGAGGTGAGCGCACTCGATATCCAGCAGGAGTACCTGGCCAAGGCCAGGGACTTCGCCGACCGCCGCGGCCCGGACCCGATCACCGAGCGGGTGCTCGCCCTGTGGGAGCTGACCCTGCGCGCCGTGCAGACCGGGGATCTCGGCCTGGTGGCCCGGGAGATCGACTGGGTCACCAAGTACCAGCTGATCGAGCGGTACCGGGCCAAGTACGACCTGCAGCTCTCCCACCCGAGAGTGGCGCAGCTCGACCTCGCCTACCACGACGTGCACCGCGGCCGGGGCCTGTACTATCTGCTGCAGCGCCGCGGCGCCGTCGAGCGCGCCTGCCGGGATCTGGACATCTTCCAGGCCAAGTCGGTGCCGCCGCAGACCACCAGGGCGCGGCTGCGGGGGGAGTTCATCCGGCGGGCGCAGGAACGGCGCCGCGACTTCACGGTGGACTGGGTTCACCTGAAGCTGAACGACCAGGCGCAGCGGACCGTGCTCTGCAAGGATCCTTTCCGCTCGGTCGACGAGCGCGTGGAGAAGCTGATCGCCGGCATGTAGAGGACCGGACGGGAAGACCTGATGTCGGTTTCGGAACGCGACGCCCGCGGGCTGGCCGAAGACGGCAACCAACCCCCGGTTCCGGCGGCACCACCACGGCCCACGATGGCGGACCGGTGGGCCGGGCGGTTACTGTTCACCGCGGCCGCCGTGGTTGCGTTCATCTGCTACCTGCGGATGTCGATGACGGTCGTGACGAACTCGGACGGTGCGTCGAACGCGCTGCAGGCGTGGGACATGCTGCACGGCAACCTGACGCTGCACGGCTGGAACATGGCGGATGCGTCCTACTACACGACCGAGCTGCCCGAGTACATGCTGGTCGAGCTCACCCGCGGGCTGAACGCCGACGTCGTGCACGTGGGGGCGGCCCTGACCTACACCCTGCTCGTGGCGGTGGCGGCGCTGCTGGCGAAGGGGAAGGCGACCGGCACAGAGGGCTGGGTCCGGATGCTGATCGCGGCGGGCATGATGCTGGCACCGCAGCTCGGCGTCGGCACCCAGGTGCTGCTGCTGTCACCGGATCATGTCGGCACCGCCGTCCCGGTCCTGGCAGCGTGGCTGCTGCTGGACCGGTTCGGGCGGCGGCGCTGGGTGCCGGCCGCCGTCGGGCTGCTGCTGGCCTGGGCCATGGCCGCCGACGAAGTGGTGCTGTTGATCGGGATCGCGCCGCTGCTCGTGGTCAGCCTGGTATCCGCCGGCCGGCGGATCGCCGCCGGGCGGCACCGCCCGTCCGATGCCCGCTATGAGCTGTCCCTGGCCGCGGCGGCGCTGGCCGCACTCGTGGTGGGGCTGACGGTGCCCGCGGCGATCCACGCCGCGGGCGGCTACAGCATGGTGCCCGTGCCGCTCCACCTCGCGCCGGCGAGCCAGCTGCCGGGCCGGCTGTGGCTGACCGTGCAAGGGCTGCTGCTGCTGTTCGGCGCCGACTTCGTCGGGCTCAGGCTGGGACTGAGCGCGGGGCTGGTGCTGCTGCACCTGGCCGGGGTGGCGCTCGCGGCCTGGGCGGTGTGCGTCGCGATCCGCCGGTTCCCGCGAGACAGCGACCTGGTCGTGCAGCTTCTCCTGGTCGGCACGCTGATCATCGTCCCCGCTTTCCTGTTCTGGCGGCAGGTGCCCGGGATCGGGTACTCGCACGAGATGGCCGCGGCGCTGCCATTCGCCGCGGTGCTCGCGGGCAGGCTGCTCGCCGGCCGGCTGATCTCCGCTCGCCTGGTCACCGTGGCGGCGGCCATCCTGCTCGGCTACGTGGTGACGCTGGGCGGCAACGCCCTGGCACACCCCGCGCAGTCCGAACCTCCCCAGCTCGCCTCGTTTCTGGCCCGGCACCACCTGGACTACGGCCTGAGCGGCTACTGGCAGGCCAACGCGCTGACGCTCGCCAGCGGCAACCGGGTCCAGATCAGGGCGCTGGCGGTGAACCGTGGCCGTCCCGGCGGCGTCGGCGCCGGCCACTATTATTCGGATGCGTCGTGGTATGACCCGCGGCTGCACGACGCCACCTTCGTGCTGCTGTTCTCCGGGAAGCCCGGGTTCACCGGCGAGGCAGGGCTCAAGCCGTTCGACCCGTCGGGCCAGATCATGGCCACCTTCGGGCGCCCCGATCACACCTACGACCTCGGCCGCTACACGGTTCTGGTCTGGCGCCAGAACCTGCTGCAGCGCCTTTCCGCAGCGCCGGATGGGCTCCGGAATGGGAGCGGGTAGGCTGGCTGCGCTCATGACCCGACTTCGAGGATTCCCATGCGACGCATCGCTGCTGCGCTCTTGCTTCCCCTGGTCGCCGCCCTCGCCCTGGTTGGCTGCGGCTCGTCATCGACGCCGCCGTCGAGCCCCAACGGCTCGGTGACGGCGGCCGGCACGTTCGGCAAGGCGCCGGACGTCAAGATCCCGGCCAAGAAGGCGGGCAAGAACCTGTACGTCAAGACGGAGATCCAGGGCAGCGGGGCGACGCTGACCAAGAGCGACGCGTTCCTCACCAACTACGTGGTCTACATCTGGAGCGGGACCACGCACAAGCTCGTGCTCAGCACGTACAGCAGCACCCCGCAGGTGCTCTCGGGCTCCCTGCTGCCCGGCCTGCAGACGGCCCTGCAGGGAAAGAAGATGGGCAGCCGGGTGCTCGCGGTGCTGCCGCCGAAGTACGGCTACGGATCCTCGGGCAACACAGAGGTCGGCGTCACCGGGAGCGACACGCTCGTGTTCGTGGTCGACATGATCAAGTCTTATTCCGGGACCGCGTCGGCGTCCGGCACGCACGTCTCCAACGGCGGCGGCAGCCTGCCAACCGTGAGCCAGGCAGCGGGCAAGGCGCCGACGGTCACGATCCCGAAGACGTCGCCGCCCGGCGGGCTGATCGTGAAGACCCTGATCAAGGGCAACGGCCCTCCGGTCACCAAGGGCCAGGAGGTCGTCACGCAGTACGTCGGCCTGAACTGGCGGACCCGCGCGGTCTTCGACTCTTCCTGGTCCAGGGGCGCGCCATTCGGCTTCCAGATCGACGCGTCGCCGGCGCAGATCATCCCGGGCTGGGACAAGGGCCTGCTCGGCGTGCCGGTGGGCAGCAGGGTGATGCTGATCATCCCGCCAAAGGACGGCTACGGTTCGTCCGGCGAGTCCTCGGCCGGGATCAAGGGAACCGACACGCTCGTCTTCGTGGTAGACGTCCTCGACGCGGTCAACAGCAGCAAGAGCTGAGCACCCCGCCGGATCCCGTTCACCGTGGACGCGCTCACGTCATGACCGGTCGGTGAGCGCGTCGACGGTGAGGCCGATGCCGATGCCGAGCATCCACACGTCCTTGGCCAGCGGGGTGCCCTGCTGGCTGGGCCGGATGCCGTCATCCTTCGTCATGCCGGGCGTGCGGGCGTACAGGCCGAGCAGTCCGGCGGAGAACGCGGTCAGGCCTGCCCCGGCGACGGCCGCGGGCACGACCGGCAGCAGCAGCGCCGAGCCGAGCGCGATCTCGCCGGCCGACAGCAGCCGCACGAAGTCCTTCGGCTTCAGCCGGGCAAGGAATGGATAGGTGCCGACGGCCATGCCGTGCAGCCGGGCGGCCGCTTCCTCGTCGGCCGACCACTTTCCCAGGCCCGCGTTGAGAATGAACGCGCCGGCCGTGAGCCGCCCGGGCAGCCGCCGCGCCCTCGCTGTAAATCCCATCAGCCCTGCCTTTCGGTTCGCCGGAGGTTCCGGCTCGGTTCATTCTTCCCCGGCGCGCTGCCCGGCGAGCACCGCGGCGTGCCGCCCGGCGGCCGCGGCGGCCAGGAAGTACGCGAGGTCCTCGTCCAGCCCGCGCCCCATGGTGGACAGCGGCACCGGGCAGGCGCGCAGCGCACCTTCCAGCCCGGCGATGCTGACCACCACCAGGTTGTGCCGGGCCGCCAGCGGCGCGGCGGCGGCGGTGACCCGTTCGCCGAATCCGCCGGGCAGACCGGGCAGCACGACGTCGGCCCGGGCCAGGGCCACCCGTCCGTAGCTGGTCAGGCTGTGGTGCGAGACGCCGCGATGCCGCTCACGCGGGTCGGCGTCACTGATCCGCAGCGAAGCCACCGGCCTGCCGCCGAGCACGGCCGCCGCGTTGACCGCCTCGCCAGCGGCCACCCCCGAGAATCCCCACCTGGTGCCGGTGCCCAGGTTGCCGGGGCCCTGCGACACCACGATCAGGTCCGCGCCGAGCACATGCCGCGCGGCCAGCAGCCCGGTGTGCAGGGTGACCGCCTCCAGGTCGCCGCCGAACGCCTGGCCCACCGTCACCGTCGCTGCGAGCCAGCCAGCGTCCCGCAGCGCGGCGGCGGTCCGGGAGAACCACGCGGGCAGCGCGGCGCCGTCCAGCATGACGTAGACGGCGCGGCCGAAACCGGGCCCGCACCCGTCCCGGTACCCGGCCAGGATGGCGGGCAGGGCCGAGTGCAGGTCGGCGACCACCACCGGGGTGCCGTCCAGGTCGTCGGCGTCGCGCAGGATCTCGTGATGCGGTGAGCCCTGCTCGTCGGCGCCGAGAACGGTGGCCTGCAGCGGCGTGTACCGCGCCTTGATGAGGTGGCCGGGGCCGTCACGATCCGGCGGCAGCCGGTCCGGCAGCGCGACCACGAGCGCGTAGCCACCGGTCCCCAGGCCCAGATGCAGCGCCCCGGTGTTGAGCAGCGCCCGGTCTCCTGGCCGCGGCCGGCCGGTGAGGTCCGGGTAGGCGAGCGCCCTGACCGCCGCGCCGTCGACGGCGACCTCGACCTCGACCGCGCCGGCCCACTCCCGCCGCACGGCTGACACCACTCCGGCGCGCCATCTGATCACGAAGGCAGGGTAGTGGACGCGCGTGTCACCAGGCGGCCAGTAAACCCGCGCCAGTGCCCCTGTTGCACGCCGCGGCAAGGTACGGTCGGTGCTGGGAGGCGGGGGAGAGAAAAGGACGTGCCAGGAATGTCACGGCGGAAGACGGAACGGCTGCTGAGCCTGGTCGTCTGCCTGCTCTCGGCGGGCAAGTACCTCACCGCGTCACAGATCAGGGACGCGGTGCCCGGCTACCCGGACTCGTTCGACGCGTTCAAGCGCATGTTCGAGCGCGACAAGGACGAACTGCGCGAGCTGGGGATCCCGCTGGAGACCGGGATCAGCGCGACCCCCGACGAGGAGCCCGGGTACCGGATACCGCGCCAGGCGTACGGGCTTCCCGAGATCAGGCTGGAGCCCGACGAGGCCGCGGTCCTCGGCCTCGCGGCCCGGGTGTGGCGGCGCGCCGAGCTGGCCGGGGCTGCGGCCGGCGCCCTGCTCAAGCTGCGGGCCGCCGGGATCGACGCGGAAGAGACCACGCAGCCCGGCATCGAGCCGCGGCTGCAGACGGGAGAGGCGGCGTTCGGCCCGCTGTGGGAGGCGGTGCGGGACCGGCGTCCGGTCTCGTTCAGCCACCGCACGGCCGGCCGCAGCGTTTCCCAGCAGCGCCGGCTCGAGCCGTGGGGTGTCGTCAACCGGCATGGCCGCTGGTATGTGGCTGGCCGGGACATCGACCGGGGCGAGACCCGGGTGTTCCGGCTGAGCCGCATCGACGGCCCGGTGACGTTCAGCGGGCCGGCGGGCGCCGTCACCGTCCCGCCCGGGATCGACGTGCGCGAGCTGGTGCGCGAATGGGACAAAGAACCACAGGCCCGGCGGACGGCGGTGCTGCAGGTCAGGCACGGGGCCGGGTTCGGGCTCCGGCGCGGCGCTGCAGCGGTAACGCCCGACCCGCACCGCCCGGGATGGGATCTGGTCGAGGCGCCGTTCTCCGATGTGGGCTGGTACAGCGAGCATCTGGCCTCATTTGGCGCCGACGCCGTGGTGATCGAGCCAGCCGACTTGCGGGATGCCGTGATCGGGCGGCTCAAGGGGGTGCTGGCGTGACGTCCTCGGGGTCCAGGTCACGGGCGGGGGCGCCGCCGCGGGTGGCGCCGGCCAGCGACCGGCTGCAGCGGCTGCTCGCCCTGGTCCCGTACGTGGTCAGCAGGAAGGTCGTGGGGCTCGCCGACACAGCGGAGGCGTTCGGCATCAGCGAGCGTGAGCTTGTCGACGATCTGAACATGCTGTGGTGCGTCGAGCTGCGCTCGCCCGACCCCTACTGCCCGATCGACCTGTCGTACGAGGGCGGCGAGATCGTCGTCAGCGAGGCCGAGTCGTTCGACCGGCCGCTGCGCCTGGGCGTGGACGAGGCGAGCGCGCTGCTGGTCGCGCTGCGGATGCTCGCCGAGCTGCCGAGCCTGGGCGACAGCTCGGCCCTCAGCCGGACGATCGCCAAGCTGGAAGCCGCCGCCGGCGCCGCGGGCGAGGTGAGTTCCCAGGTGGCGGTGCAGCTCGACGACCGCGGCACCGGGACCGCCGCGGCCCAGGTCCGGGACGCGATCGACCGGGGCAGGCGGCTGCACCTGTCCTATTACGTCCACGGCCGGGACGAGGCCACCGAGCGGGACGTCGACCCGATGCGGCTGCTGGTCGTCGAGGGCAGGACGTACCTGGAGGGCTGGTGCCTTCGTGCCGAGGCGGTGCGGCTGTTCCGGCTGGACCGGGTGCTGGACCTGGCCGTGCTCGACGAGCCCGCGTCGGTGCCCGCCCAGGCCCAGCCGAGGGACGTCGACCAGGGGCTGTTCCGGCCGTCCGCCGATGACGTCGAGGTGGAGCTCGAGCTGTCAGCCGCGGGCCGCTGGGTGGCCGAGTACTATCCCTGCGAGCGGGTCACCGAGCTGGACGACGGCCGGCTGCGGGTAGGGATCCGGACCCCGGACACCCGGGTTTTCCGGCGGCTGGCGCTGCGGCTCGGCGAGGACGGCAGGGTGGTCTCGCCGGCCAGCCTGGCGGCCGAGATTCGCGAGGATGCCGCCGCCGCACTCGCCCAGTACGCCTGACCAGTGCTCACCGGAGCCGTCTTGTGTAGACTTTCGGTGCAAGCGACCCAAGGCGCGGGAACGCGCTTCCCGCTGAATGGGGACTCAGATGAACATAGGTGACCTGTTCGACAGCCCACTAAAAGTGCTGATCATCGCGGTTGTGGTGCTTGTCCTGTTCGGTTCGAGGAAGATGCCCGACGCCGCCCGGTCGCTGGGCAGGTCCATGCGTATCCTCAAGTCCGAAGTGTCCAAGATACACGACGACGACGAGCAGCCAGAGTCTGCGCCGCAGGCCCAGGCAACGCCCCAGGCGCTGGCCGCGCCCACGCAGCAGGCGCAGATCGACGCGCTGCAGCAGCAGATCCGCGATTTGCAGCAGCAGCAGCCGGTGGGCGAGGCCGTTGCCAACGGCGCCCCGGTGACAGAGGCCCCGCGGACGCAGCAGCCCAGCTGAGCCCGCCCTCATTCCCCAGGTAGCGGACCATGCCAAAGCTGGCTGACACCATCACGGGTGCGCGCCTGCTGGGCAGCAAGATCGCGCAGTCGCAGCGGCAGGCGAGCCCCGATGGCCGGATGCCGCTCATGGATCACCTCCGTGAGCTGCGTAACCGGCTGATGAAGGCGGTCGCCGTCATCGTGGTTGGCTTCGTCATCGGGCTGCTTCCGTGGGTCTACAACCCGCTGTGGGCGTTCGTCTACCATCCGTTCCAGGCGGCCTCGCACGACCGCGCCTACCGGCTGATCGTCACCGGTGTGTTCGACGGGTTCATGCTGCGGGTGCAGATCGCGTTCTTCTTCGGGCTGATCGTCAGCAGCCCGTTCTGGCTGTACCAAGTCTGGGCGTTCATCGCGCCGGGTCTGTACCGGCGGGAAAAGCGGTGGACGTATACGTTCGTCGGCGTCGCGGCGCCGCTGTTCGCGGCCGGGGCCGCGCTCGCCTACTACGCGATGAGCAAGGGCCTGCGCTACCTGCTGGCCCTGGTCCCCCACGGCGTGTCCGTGATGGCGAACGTGCCCAGCTACCTCAGCTATTTCGAGGCCATGATCATCGGCTTCGGGCTGGCGTTCGAGGTCCCGCTGGCGCTGGTGATGCTGAACGTGGTGGGCATCCTGTCGCACGAGCGGATGGCCAAGTGGCGGCGAATGATCATCTTCCTGGTGTTCGTGTTCGCCGGCATCGCCTCACCCAGCCCGGACCCGATCACGATGCTGCTGCTCGCCGTGCCTTGCGTGGTCCTGGTCCTGGCGGCCGACCTGCTGATCTGGCTGAACGACCGGCGGCGGGCGAGGATCCCGTCCCCGTACGCGGGGCTGGGCGACGACGAGGCGTCCCCGATTGATCTTGACGTACCACCCCGTGACGGCGCCGACATCGGGCAGCCTCCCGGATCAGCCGATTGACCGACGACGGGCCGGAACTCGTCGCGTTCCAGGCACTGTATGACTTCAGCTTCGACCCGTTTCAGCTGGAGGCGTGCCGGGCGCTGAACGCCGGGCACGGGGTCCTGCTGGCGGCGCCGACCGGCTCCGGCAAGACGGTCGTCGGCGAGTTCGCCGCGGCACTGGCGCTCGCTGAGGGACGCAAGTGCTTCTACACCACGCCGATCAAGGCGCTCTCCAACCAGAAGTACGCCGATCTGGTCCGCAGGTACTCGGCCGCCACGGTGGGCCTGCTGACCGGGGACAACAGCATCAACGGCGAGGCTCCGGTGGTGGTGATGACCACCGAGGTGCTGCGGAACATGCTGTATGCGGGGTCGCCGACGCTGGCCGGGCTCGGCTACGTGGTCCTCGACGAGGTGCACTACCTGGCGAACGAGTTCCGGGGCGCGGTGTGGGAGGAAGTGATCATCCACCTGCCCGAGTCGGTGCGGCTCGTTGCGCTGTCGGCGACCGTGAGCAACGCCGAGGAGTTCGGCGACTGGCTGTCGCAGGTCCGTGGGGGCACCACGGTGATCGTGGACGAGGTCCGCCCGGTGCCCCTGTGGCAGCACATGCTGGTCGGCCCTCGGCTGTACGACCTGTTCTCCCGGCCCGAGCATGCCCGCGGGCCCGGGCCGGTGAAGGGGGAAGGTGAAGGGGGAAAGGCGAGGTGGGTGGGGGGTGGGGCGACCCCCCAGGTCAACCCGGAGCTGCGGCGGATCGCTCAGCGCGAGGGCGCCGGGGCGCGGGGAAGCGGAGAGGGGGGAGGCAAGGGGCCCGGACGGCCAGCCCGCGCCGGGCGGCACCCGGCCAGGTTCCGGGTGCCGCGACGGCCCGAGGTCATCGACCGGCTGGACGCGGCGGGCCTGCTCCCGGCGATCACATTCATCTTCAGCCGCGCCGGGTGCGACGCCGCCACGGCGCAGTGCCTGGACGCCGGGCTCCGGCTGACCACGCCGGACGAGGCTGCCGAGATCACCGCGCTGGTCGAGCGGCGGACCGCGGACATCCCCGAGGAGGACCTGCCGGTCCTTGGTTTCCCGGACTGGCTGGCCGGGCTGCGCCGCGGGATCGCGGCGCACCACGCCGGGATGCTGCCGGCGTTCAAGGAGGTCGTGGAGGAGCTGTTCATCGCCGGGCTGATCCGGGCGGTGTTCGCGACCGAGACCCTCGCACTCGGCGTGAACATGCCGGCCAGGACGGTGGTGATCGAGCGCCTGGACAAGTGGAACGGCGAGAACCACGCGGACCTGACGCCGGGGGAGTACACCCAGCTGACCGGGCGGGCCGGCCGACGCGGCATCGACGTCGAGGGGCACGCGGTCGTGCTCTGGCAGCCCGGCGTGGACCCGCTCGCGGTCGCCGGACTGGCCGGCACCCGGACCTACCCGCTCAGCTCCAGCTTCCGGCCGTCCTACAACATGGCGGTCAACCTGGTCGGCCGCGTCGGCAGGAAGCGGGCCGCCGCGCTGCTGGAGTCCTCGTTCGCGCAGTTCCAGGCCGACCGGGGGGTGGTCGGCCTGGCCCGCCAGGCGCGCCGGATCCGGCGGTCGATGGAGGAGCTCGAGGCCTCCTGCGACCGCGGCGACGTCGCCGGCTACCTGGCCATCCGGCGGGAGCTGTCCGAACGCGAGCGGAATCAGGCGCGTGAACGGTCCGCGGCCCGGCAGGCCGAGGCGGTGGCCTCGCTCGGGCGGCTGCGGCGCGGCGACATCATCCAGGTGCCAGGAGGGCGGCGGGCCGGGATCGCGCTCGTGCTCGAAGCCCCGGGCGCCGACCCTTCCGCGCCGCTCGTGCTGACCGTCAACCGGCAGGTCAAGCGGCTCTCGCTGGCGGACTTCCCGGTTCCGGTCACGCCCATCGACCGGGTGCGGATACCGAACTGGTTCAGCCCGCGGTCGGCAAACCACCGCAGGGACCTGGCCTCGACCATGCGCAACAAGCTGGCCGGCCGCGACCTGGGGAGGCAGCACCCGGCGGGGGGCGGCCGCGGCGGCGCGGGCCGCGACGCCGAGATCGAGAGCCTGCGGCGGCGGCTGCGCGAGCACCCGTGCCACGCGTGCCCTGATCGCGAGGAGCACGCCAGGCAGGCCGAGCAGTGTCTCCGGCTGGAGCGCGAGGCCGAGGCGCTGGAACGCAAGGTGGGCGGCCGGACGCACGTGATCGCCCGGACGTTCGACCGCGTCTGCGCGGTGCTCGACCAGCTCGGCTATACCGAGGGCGACACGGTCACCGAGGAGGGCAGGCGCCTGGCCGGCCTGTACGCCGAGCTTGACCTGCTGGCCGCCGAGTGCCTGCGCCGTGGCCTGTGGGACGACCTGGCGCCTGCCGAGCTCGCGGCGTGCGTTTCCGCCCTGACCTTCGAGTCGCGCCGGCCCGATGACGCCACCCCGCCGCGGCTGCCGCACGGCCGCTCCCGCGAGGTGCTCGCCGACATGATCCGGGTCTGGGGCGAGCTCGACGGCGTCGAGAAGGAGCACCACCTGTCGTTCCTGCGCGAGCCGGACCTCGGGTTCGCCTGGACCGCGCACGCCTGGGCGCGGGGCCGCGCGCTGGAGCAGGTGCTGTCGGGCGACCTGACGCCCGGCGACTTCGTCCGCGCGGTCAAGCAGCTCATCGACCTGCTGGATCAGGTCGCCGCCGCCGCTCGGCCGGCGCCGGCCGCCGACACCGCCCGGCGAGCGATCGACGCGCTGCGCCGCGGTGTCGTCACCTACTCCTCGGTCGGCTAGCCCGGAATCGCCGGATACGGTGCTCGCCCGCTGTGGGCGGCGCCACCTATGCTGTGGCGCTGGTGGCGGGGCATCGTGACTTGGGGGACCGCTGTGCCACGATCGTTTGTCGAGAACGTCTCGGTATGGTGGCTGGCCGCGATCGCTTTCATCTGCCTGCCCGCCCTGACCGTGGTACTGCAGTGGCTCATACGGCGCCGCTCTCCCGGCCTCATCGAGGGCCACCAGAACACGGCGGTCAGCTACATGGGCGGGGTCGTCGGCGTGGTATACGCGATCATCGTCGGATTCATGGTGATCACGCTATGGGAGCAGCATGCCAGCGCCGGCACTGCCGTCCAGAACGAGACGCAGGACCTGGGCGACCTCGTGCAGTTCAGCGGGGCGCTGGGACCTGCGGCCCACGGCCGGGTAACGGACCAGGTGGCCGCCTATGCCCGCTCGGTGGCCACAACGGAATGGCCGGCGATGGCCCGCGGCACGAGCAGCCCGGCGACGCAGCAGGACTTCGACCGGCTCCTCGAGACGGTCCAGCGTGTGCGGGTGCGAGACGTGTCCGAGCAGGAGTTCGAGGGCAGCGTGCTGGCGGAGATCAATGACATCGGTGATTCACGCCAGGCGCGGCTTGATCTCGCGAATGCCAACATACCGGGAGTGCTGTGGGTAGTCGTGATCCTGGCCAGCGCAGGCACCCTGGCGTTCATCCTGCTCCTGGGCATCGACAGGGCGTGGCTGCAGTACTTCATGGTTGGCACCGTGGCCGTCCTGATCGGCGCGAGCCTGGTGCTGGTCCTGGAACTCGAGTACCCGTTCACCGGCAGCCTGGCGGTGCACCCGCAGCCGTTCAGGCAGATCTCCCTCGAGCTGGGACGCTAGCCGACGGCCACCGGAAGGTCGTAGGTGCGGCGCACGCTGGTGCCGAGGCGCTCGATGTCGGCCCCGTAGATGTGCACCGAGATCGCGACCTCGCTGCCGTGGTTGCGTACCCGGTGGATGTCACCGGGGGGTGCGAAGCCGCTCACGTCTCCGGTCCGGTTCACGCTCCTGCCGACCTCCGCCAGCGCGGTACAGCCGTCGCGCAGCGCGAACAGTTCTTCGTACTCGGCGCCCTGCACCACGCCGGTCACGCACCAGGCAACGTGATCATGGATCGTCGTCTGCTGCCCCGGACGCCAGACCAGCACGCAGACCGAGAACGACCCGTCCGGCTCTGTGTGCAGCGTGTGGCAGACGTACCCGTCGGGACTGCCCTCGCGCTCGCTCGCGGTCAGGATCTCCGGGCCGGGCAGGTGCAGCCGCAGCTGGCTGGCGACCAGCTGGGCCGTCTGCTGCCAGTCGGCATGCCGTCCGGTGGCGCCGCGTATCGCGGTCACCAGGTCGGCGGGACAGCGGGTCCGCACTGCGCTTGCCTGGGTCAACCGTGCCTCCCCGAAGACGGAAGGGAACAGATGGGCCCAGCCTAGGGATCCCGCGGCGCCCGGCTCCAATGCCAAAACCCTCATATACCCATAGAGAAACTGCATAAATGCCGGCCGGCACACGGACAGGCGCGGCCGTGCCGGTCCCGCCCCGGGGAAGCCAGGCCTGGGCCGGATGCTGCATTCCGGGTATATCATGATCAAAGGTCGGCCCGGTGATGCGCTTGCGCGGAGACGATGCGCTCGTCACAGGTACCGCTCGCCCTGGGCCGGATGAATGCTCACCGGCTCATGCTCGCTGCCGTCCTGCTGATCGTCCTCACCGGTTCCGCGCTGGCGGCGGCGCTCGCCGTCTTCGCCGGGCAGACCGTGCCGCAAGCCGAACAGCGCAAGCTGGCCACGTCTCCCGGCACGTCGGTGCTGGTCAGCGGGCCGCTGACGGCAGGCCAGGCCACAGCCGTCACCACCGCGCTGCACGCGGCCATGCGGTCCGCGTTCGGAACTGTCCCGTTCGCGTTCTACACCGCGCTGTGGTCGCCGCCGCTGTCCCTGCCCGCGCCGGCGGGCGAGCCGGGCGTGTCGGGCCAGCCGCAGCTGCAGGCCGCGGCCGCGG